>DRKH01000024.1 GCA_011051825.1 Desulfobulbus sp. | reverse complement strand
CGCATTCTGAGGCGCACTTTGAACATTTAGAAAAGCGATCTTCAATTATGCAATCCGTAGGCGTAGCCCTACTACGCCTGCGGTTGCATGCAATCAGATCACTTCTCTAAATGTCCACATTACACCTCACCTCTACGAAGTTATTGTTGAGCGAACCCTAAGCGCAAGGCCACTGAGAGATCCTGAACTGTCTGAAAAGTATCCACAGGGTATTCTTTGTGTACAAACAATGGAGAAAGATGATGGCCGAATTACTCATCGGGATTGTAAAAAATGGTGCGTTTAAACTTTTATCCCCCCGGTCCGGGGATGGTCGTCGGGTCAGGCTGACAACTACCTCCATGCAGGATTCGGTGCCACCGGAAAACGGGGAACTCAACCTGCTGGAATATGAGGGCCTTGCCATTGGGATTGAAGGTCACTCCAGCGGTGACTGGATCTACTCGGTCAGTGTTATTGATACCGGTGATCCGATCGTAACAGCTTTGGTGGAAAACGTATTTGGCCGATAAGGACTTGTGCAGAAATAAAGTGTACAAATATTGCGCAGGATTTTCGCTCATACTCGAGTTGGCAAAACAGGCGCATAGCAGCGCTATGTAACTGTTTTAACATCGAAGAGTATGAGTAAAAAGACAAGCAAGATTGTAGAGTTTATTTCGTAACAAGTCCTAAGCACCAAGAACCATGCAACAGCCAACCGTTCACCGGGATGTCATGCCCCTGGCATACATCCAAATTGTAAGCGTTTACCAACAGCCCTGCTGAAACCAGAACAAGAGGAGGCACGTTATGGCTGCACCCCGCTCCATAAAAGATCTTGATTTTACACCAGCCGGCACGGTCTTCCCTTCGCCACAGGACTGGCGCGACGTGGTTATCTATTTCCTGCTGGTTGACCGGTTTGACAACAATGCCGACGACATCCCGGTCTACGATCCGGATTCCGCTGTTCATGGCCGTGATCCACGCAGGGGACACCTCTTCCAGGGCGGCAATCTCAAAGGCGTCATCCGCAGACTGGACTATATCAATGGCCTGGGAGCAAGTGCTGTCTGGCTCAGCCCGGTCTTTAAGAATCGACAGGAAAAAGACGACACCTATCACGGCTATGGCATCCAGGATTTTCTGCAGATCGATCCCCGGTTCGGCACCATTGACGATCTCCGGGAACTGGTTCGGCAGGCGCATGCCCGTGAGATGTACGTTATTCTCGATATCATTCTTAATCATACCGGCGACAACTGGGCCTACCCGGGAGACCATCCCTACTATTACTGGAAAGACGCGCCCGGTCCCTTTGACTTCGGGTTCTGGCGCGAGCCTGATCCGGCCCCGGGATTCCAGCCCGATGATGCAGTCTGGCCGCTGGAGCTGCAGACCCCGGACTCGTATAAGCGAAGAGGGCAGATACGCAACTGGTTCAACCGCCAGGAAGCCATCGATGGCGATTTTCTCAGCCTCAAGGAACTCAACATCACCCGGCCCACCGTACTGGACACCCTGATCCGGGCCTACAAATACTGGATCGCCGAGGTCGACATCGACGGCTACAGGGTGGACACGGTCAAACACATGGAGGCCACGGCCACCGCCCTCTTCTGTAATGCCGTCCGTGAATACGGACGGCGGATCGGTAAGCATAACTTCTTCATGTACGGCGAAGTGGTCGGTGACGATGCCGTGATCCAGCAATATATCGGCAGAAATACCCGGATGCCCGGAACCAGCGAGCGGTTTCCTTCCCTTGATGCCTGCCTCGACTTCCCGCTCTACTTTATTCTTGAGGAAATCATCAAGGGGTTCACCTCCCCGGCTCTGCTCCGACAGCGCTATGAACGTTTCCGGACCCTGTACATCGATCATGGCGGCGCCGGCGAATACTTTGTCACCTTTGTCGACAACCATGACCAGATGGCACGTCCCTACAGACGGTTCATGCACAACAATCCATATCCCGCCCAGGTCGTCCTTGCCATCGGCTACCTGTTGACCAGTCCCGGCGTACCGTGTATTTATTACGGCACTGAACAGAATTTCGACGGCGGCGGCGATTCGGACGCCTATGTCCGGGAATGTATGTTCGGCGGGACATGGGGTGCCTTTGACAGCACCGGCCATCACTTTTTCATCCCGAACAACCCCACCTATCAGGCGATTGCTGAAATAGCCGCCCTGCGAGCCCGGGAACCCGCCCTGCGCTACGGCCGGTTGTATTTCAGGGAGATTTCAGAAAACGGCAGCGACTTCGGCCATCCCATAGACGGAAGATGTACCCTGGCTTATTCCCGCATCCTGGACAGCATGGAAATCCTCATTGCCCTGAACCTGGATGCGCAGCCAAGAGAAGAGTACATTACAGTGGACGCCAGTTTGAACCCTGAAGGTTCCGTCGTCACCAACCTGCTGGCTGCCGGCGGTCAGTTCCGGGTTGAGGTCAGAAACAGTCGCCATGTACTCAGGATTCCGCTTAAAGGGCATACTATGGCGATACTGCAACGGTTGTAGTTAGGGACTAATTACCTTATTTCGTGCCAGTTCCTCAGGGCTCACTCAAAAATAATTTCGTAGAGGTGAGGTGTAATGTGGACATTTAGAGAAGTGATCTGATTGCATGCAACCGCAGGCGTAGCAGGGCTACGTCGAGGATTGCATAATTGAAGATCGCTTCTCTAAATGTTCAAAGTGCGCCTCAGAATGCGAAGTTATTGTTGAGCGAGCCCTTACGAGGGAAGAGAGGTTTGACGCCTTTGCTGTCGACCGTGTAACTGTTCAGGTGCATGCGGGAAACTTGCAGTCACCCGGGATGTAACTGTTCAGCAGTGCTCCGGATGTGCGCAAGCATGCTGGAGAGCTATAGTGAGTTCTATGTGAGCCGGCATGATCGCGTGCAGATGGGGTGCTGCTGAACAGTTACTCGACCCTTTGAAACCAAACCCAACCGGCACGCCTGCTGCCCGGTCAACACCCCTTGCCCATTTAGTCGCCGGTTCCCGAAAACAGGTTTACAGTTTTCTGTTTACCGTTTACGGTCAGCTTGGCTACCGGGCGGGATTCTTTCCCGCATCCCCGGGATATCGCACGCAAAACGAACCGGCATATCTGAAAAAGTCACATTGACTCAGGTCACGTCGGCACCAAAGACGAACAACAACTGCAATGACACGACCTGAACCCTGTTTTTCAGACAAGGTACTGATCATCGGTTCCGGTATCGGCGGCCTGAGTACGGCCATTATCCTGGCCGGGCTCGGTTTTGACGTGACCGTACTGGAAAAAAACAGCCGGCCGGGCGGCCTGATGCGCAGCTATAGCCGGGACGGCATAGAATGTGAAGTCGGGGTCCATTACCTGGGCTCCCTGGACCGGGGCCAGATCCTGCGCAGATTTTTCGATTACCTGGGGGTTACCGAAAAAATTCCGGTCACCCGCATGGGAGAAAACGGCATTATCGACCGCTACCTGTTTGACCCGGCCGGCGGCGGGCCGACCAGCTTCGATCTACCCCCCGGCCTGGACCGCTTTGAAGAAAACCTTAAGCAGGCCTTTACCGAGGAACAGCAACAGATAGAGGAAATAATCAAACCGATCCGCAAGGCCGCCGATCAACTGCACGCCCTTGATTTTCTTGATGGGGCCGGAAACGACTTTGCGCTCCTTGACCAGGACCGGTCGCTGGGAGAGATTCTCGACGACCTCCAGGTCTCGCCACGCTTACGCAGCGTACTGGCCATTGCCTCTTCCTGGATCGGAGTTCCCCTTGATGACTGCCCGGCCTTTTATCATAACATGGCCCTGGCCTCCTATGTCTCCTCCTCCTGGCGTCTGGACTGCAGCGGCTCGGATATGGCCGAGGTGCTGGCCGACCGGCTGCGCAGTCTGGGTGGAAAAATTCTCACCAGGGCCGGGGTCAGCCGGATCCGTGTTCAAAAAAAAATCGTCACCGGAGTACAGCTCAGTTCAGGAGAAGAGCTGCCGGCAACAACCGTCATCGGTGCTGTCCATCCAAAAGTTATCCTCAATATGCTTCCGCTCAAAGGGGCGGTCAGGCCATCGTACCGGCAGCGGATCACCGGCATCAAGGACACCCATGGAATTTTTTCGGTTCATGCCCGGATTGCCAGCGACGCCCACCCGGAACTCCCCTACAACCTTTTTAAAATCGACACGGACAAAAAAGGCAATGTGCCTGACCTCAGGTATTACCAGATCCGCAGAAGTAAACAGAAGGGCAGCAATCTGCTGTCGATCCTGACTTCGGGCCGGGATGAACTCTGGGCCCCATGGGAACAGACCAGGAGCGGCCGCCGCGGCAGGGAATATAATGCAACCAAGATGGACCTTGCCGGACAATTGATTCACGAGGCGGAAACGCTGCTGGGCCCGTTCAAGGACCTGAAAATCCTTGACGCCTACACCCCCCTGACCCTGCGAGACTGGGTCAACAGCCCGGGCGGCAGCGCCTACGGCGTGCAGCGCTCCGCTTCTCAGATGCTGGCCACTGCGCTTCTGAACCGAACCTCGGTTCAAGGCCTGTATCTTGCCGGCCAGAGTGTTATGGCCCCGGGGATCATCGGTACCATCATGGGCTCATTCAGCACCGTTCGACTGCTGCTGGGCCCGGAGGAATTTAAGGCAACCATCCGGTTATAACTCTTCCCTTTTTCATATGGATCTCATTTCATGCTGCGCATCACTCTCTTCATAATCTGCACCCTGTTCCTGCTGTACTTTTCCAGACGGCCCTTAAAAAATCCCGGTTCGCATGGCTTTTATCGTTTTTTTGCCTTTGAAGCCATCCTGCTTCTGGTCCTGTTGAATCATCCCTACTGGTTCAACACCCCCTTTACGCCCCTCCATCTCCTGTCCTGGTTTCTCCTGCTCACCTCGATTGTTTTTGTTCTTCAGGCCCTGATACTGCTCAAACGTTGCGGCGGCCATGGCGAACGCCGGGACATGCCGGAGAATCATTCCTTTGAAAATACCATCCATGTTGTTGACAAAGGTCTGTACCGCTATATTCGACATCCCATGTACGGCTCACTGCTTCTGCTTGCCTGGGGCGCTTTTTTCAAAGAGGTCACCCTGCTGAACACCATGCTGGTTTTCCTGGCCACCGGGTTTCTCGTCGCGGCGGCCACTGTGGAGGAACGTGAAAATATCCATTTTTTCGGTGCGCCCTATAGAGTATACATGCAGCGGACAAAAAAGTTCATTCCCTG
>DRKH01000023.1 GCA_011051825.1 Desulfobulbus sp. | reverse complement strand
CAAGTTGTGTCTGCATGGCCTTGAGGATGTCTTCATCTACGGCCACGGTCTTGGCCATACCCGTAGAAGTCAGACAAAAACTCATGCCAACCCCCAGGGCCAGAGCACTGTACACCATCTTTTTCTTCATTTTTCACTCCTCTGCATTATCCGAAAATAGCCCGCAGCGCACTGCCGTTACAGGCTATTTTCATCGTTCGTTGTGGCTGGGACGGTAAAAATATGGTCCAGCCATGCTGGTTTATCCGAAAATCGCTCGTGGAGCTGTATCGCTTCAGGCTATTTTCATTGTTTGTTATGGCTGGGACGGTAAAATCCGAAGTCTGCGCTTCGCTCCGCGTATCTGGTCCAACCATGCCGATTTATCCGGCTACACGGATACGGATAGCCGAAAATAAAAAAAACATCACCAGTCGTTGGCAAACAGGAGGAGAGGTAGGGACAGAAAAAGCCTGCCTGACTGGTGACGTTTTCCCATGCCCAACGGGCAGAGGCTCTTTAAACTCTGAAGTGGATATCCCCTTGTCTGGAAATACTTTTTTCTGATCACCCACAATCTTCGGCCCGGGGCAAAGGATACCACCACTGAATATCAAAGCGCATTGTGAATCCGTCGATTTTATGATCAATTCACGGGGTGATAGAGTCCGGCGGTACAGGCGATGCTCTCCCGACAGGGAAAAACTGTTGCTTTGCACGTAATAAGTTTTTTGCTTCAAAGTGAGCCGGATTAACAGCTGAAGTCCTCTTCCGGCTGTTCCTCCAGCGTATTCTTTTTCTGTATTTCTCTTCTTTTTCCGCCTGCGCCATCCCCTTCTCCACTCTTTTTTTCCAGCCGGGTTCCGCTGTCGCCTCCCTGTAATTTCTTTTTCCACGCGATATAGTTGCTATACCCGCCACGCAGGGTATAGGCATTTGTATATCCAATTTCCCGAAGGACGACGAGAACATGATTGGCCCGGTGCTGGGTATTACAGATAATCAGCAGCGTTACGGCATCTTCCGGGCGCGGAAGTAGAGAAAGATTTTTCAAAACGTTACGGAACGGAACATTGATCGAGCCCTTAATGTGTCCCCTGTCAAATTCTTCCGGTTCCCTGACGTCAAGCAGGAAGTATTTTGTCGACCAGAAGGGCTCAGCGAGCAGGAACGATTTCATATTGATCCGGTATCGGTTTTTCGGGACCGTTTCAAGATAGTCGTCACCGGCCCTGGCCAGCAGAGCACGGTCATACTGAGCCCAGAGCCGCATATCAACAGGATCGCTCTGTAAAGCTGCCCGTAACAGGGAAACGGCTTTGGAAAACCGGGATTTGGAAAAATCCCGCCTGGCCTGCTCCATCGCCTGTTGCCGATCAAAATCGTTCCTGGTAATTGTGGATTGTCCGGTTGAGCCCTCTGTCTGCACTGGTTGGGGAGATCGGGAGACCTTGTCGGCCTCCCGATCATTACAGCCTGTAAGCAACAGCAGAACGGCCAGAACATAGATCGGTTTTTTCATGATACCCTTACCGTCAGGCCTTAAGCACATCAACCCAGGAATCATAGAACGAACATGAGCCGCCGATCGGATCCGACAAGCACATATTTTTCACCGCCGGATCGACCTGCATGACAGGGTTCGGGCAGATACCGGTACCCCGGCGTTCATCACCCTTGATTACGGAGCCGTCAACAACCACATCATGACTGCCATAGGCCCAGTGGCCGAAACTCCAGCTCGCCGCCACGGTCCCGGGCCGGATTCCCTCGGTGACCCGAAGACTGCCGACGACCTCTTTTGTCCTGCCTGCAGTCAACGGAATCGTCCCCTGCCTGTTGTCCCGGCCGACAAGACGAACCGTATCGCCGGTTTTCATACCCAGGCGGGCTGCATCAACGGTATTCATCAATACATAATTTTCTCCCTTTTCCGCAACCATGGTCCAGTAATTACTGATCGTCCTCGACTGTCCGCCCAGGATCAGTTTATAGGTGAACAACTGGAAGGGATATTTTTTATCCACAGTGATGGTCCTGCCTGCCGCATCCTGTACCGCCTGATACACCGGCATTCCCGGCAGGTGTTCACCGGTCATACAGTGCTTGCCCAGAGAGACATCCT
Source organism: Desulfobulbus sp. (assembly GCA_011051825.1). GTDB lineage: Bacteria > Desulfobacterota > Desulfobulbia > Desulfobulbales > Desulfobulbaceae > DRLX01. Next base: position 807 of record DRKH01000023.1, on the reverse strand, counting down.
CGGCAAAGATATGAAACTGGCTCTTCCATTGATGCGCGACCTTTTCTTTTGCATAGGCCTTACTCGCATCTTCAAAACGTCCACCGCGATTTAGCAGGGTGACCGTACGTCGCCAGAGATCCTCATCACCGCCGACGGCCTTTTTCCATCGCAGTTCGTCAAAAACCGCGTTACTCAAGTGACGACGGGCATTGACAAAAAGCTTGAGTTCATCTTTACCGGCCGGCGCAACTTTGTCTTTGCCGGCCTTATCGCCATAGGCCATATTGGCCGCCATTTTCAGGAAAAAATCCTCCCTGCTGGTGAAATCAAGACCTGGACCAAAGCCGTCTTTACCATAACCGGGGGCCTTAAGCCGTTCGGCAATGGCAAGCATGAGTGACTCCATGGAAATATGCTGTTTACGACCAAAAACCGTACAGGTCTCCACCAGGGATTCCACCGCCGGTTGGCGCAGTTTACTGCCTGCGGTGGCAATGGCCGGGCTCAAATGCGGGGTACCCCAACGTTCCCATATCGCCGAATCCGGAAAGATATAGTCGCAATACATGGTGGTTTCACCAATAACGATATCATCTGCAAAAAGCAGGGGGATCTTTTTGGGGTCACGGATGATATCAAGGGTGGAATTCGCCCCGGGCACGGAAAAACCCGGTGTCCCTTTGTGCAGATAGAGGGCCTTTATCCGATAGGGATAGCCGTCGGCGGCACTGGGAATGATCTCCTGGTAGACATTACCGGTATATGGATACCAGGTTCGTTTTGCCGGATATCCATATTTGAAAAACAGACTGCAGTCCTCATAAT
>DRKH01000022.1 GCA_011051825.1 Desulfobulbus sp. | reverse complement strand
TCTCGCAGTCGGCAAGGTGATCCTGTACGAGGCGTTGCCGCTTTTCGGTCAACTCACCATCCACATATGCATGAAGAGAACAAACCACTTTTTGGCATCTCATAAAAAGCTCCTTCTACCCTGTTTAACGAATCAGGACAGGAAAACCCCCGCTTAAAAACTAAATTTTTATATTGCCCCATTTCAGAAGCTGGGAAACGATGATTCCGGAGGCAAAGGCGATGCTCATATTCCTTGTGGCAAGGCCTATGCCGGCAATCAGAAAAGCGATAAAGAGATCTTCTCTCTCCCGTACATCTCTGACCAGAAGGGCCAGCTCCAGACCGGCAAAGAGCAGGAGTACGCCAAGGATAGCGTTCGGGATGGAGGCCAGCAGAGGAACGCCGGTTCTGCCGAAGAGGAGGGCGATCATGATAAAAACAAGTCCGATCATGATGTTTGAGCCGCCGGTCCTGGCTCCGAAACGGTAATGTGCGGCAAGACCGCCAGCACCATGGCACATGGGCATGGCACCCACAAAACCCACCACCATGTTTGCCAGTCCCATGCTGAGGGAAAAGTTCCGATTCGAGACTCTGGTTGTCTCCTTACCGGTTCCGAACAGGTTCCTTGCCGTGTCCGTGGTGCCGATAACGGCATTTCCTATGGTTAGTGGAATCTGGGGAATGACCAGCAGGAAAAGTGCTGTGAAAAAATCGTTGCTGTCAGGATAAAAGAATTCAACCGGCATTGGTCCGAATCCCCATTCCATCCCCTGGAAGGAACCGAACGGGATGCCGACGGCGATACCGGCTGTAACAACAACCAGGGCAGCCGGGAAACGTCGGCTTGAAAGCAGAAAAAGGACAAGGATCACCGCTGCAAGACCGATGAGAAGATTAACCGGCACTCCGACGACAAGGTGAGCATCTCCGCTTTCATGGAGAAAAAGCCCTGGTTCACGGATAAAGGAAATACCTTTCATCACCAGGATAAAACCCAGTCCGAGCTGGATTCCACGTACAATCGGCTTGGTAAAAAACTTTGCCAGTTTATCGATGATTCCGGTAAAGGCCAGAAAAATAAGAAGAGCTCCAAACAGGAGACCGGCGGCCGACATGACGGAAAGCGAAATTTTTTCAGGAAAGGCAATGGCGATGGCGGATACCACCTTGAGAGGCTGCACCGGTATAGGGAGTCGGTAATAGAGACCGGTGGCCAGGTAGAAAAGGCCCGCCAGGAGAAAGACGGCGGTAAAATTAAGGTGAGTGACCGTGATCAGGGCAATGGATAACGGTATGAGCGTCCCTAAATCTCCCAGAGAACCGGCGAATTCGACCCTGTCAAACCGGTAAGCGCCTAATTGCATTGTTTACCTCCGTATCTCGTGATTTTAAAAACTTACAGGAAATCTCCTGCGTTCCCTATTTTTTTACCTGTGCCAGACTGGACTGGAGCGTATTTCTTGCCCGGCCGAGCAACCTCTCAACAGCCTTGATCGACGTGTCCATTGCCTGGGCGATATCCTTATAACTTAACCCCTCATAATATTTTAGAACGACAGCCATCCTTTGTCGAGCCGGCAGGGCATCGAGAGTCCTGCGGATCAGTGCATCGCGATCTTTCAGATCAAGGGTTGTTGCCGGGTCAGGGGAAGAATCAACCCGTTCAGGGAAAGTGTCAACGCAGAGAGGACGTTTTTTCCGGCCATGGTCGACACAGAGCCTGGAAACAATGCGGTACAGGTAGGTTGAAAAAGAGGCCGTGGCCCTATAACGAGAGGCTGCGGTCAATATTTTCAGAAAAGCCTCCTGGGCAATATCTTCGGCCTCCGCCGGATCACCAAGAAATCGATAGGCAATCCTCCAGGCGGTGGGTTGATGACGGCGTATAATTTCGTCGAAGGAGCCAAGGTCACCTCCAGCTACCCGCAACATGAGCTGCTCATCTTTCATCACCGTCGCCATGTCTTTTTCAGAAAACGGACGTCGACACGCCGACCATGGCCGGGCCACCGAAAGCCGTCAAGTCCGGGCGGAAAAATACTGAAAAAATCTTGAAGGATGGTGCTGGTTTTCTGTTCTCCATCTTACTGTTCCCGTAATGTCTGACTTATCACCAATGGAATCTGCTGAAGATACCATGGCATCCGGCAGCATGGTATGTGTTTTTCGTATCGTTTGAGACAATGTCAGTCTCTCTATCCATCGGTATTTCCTATTTGACTTATCGTTGCTCTTTTGTTCTTCTTTTGCACTCAATACAACAGTCACGGAAAATAAAACCGAGGAAAATCCATGCGAAAAATTCTGTATTTGCTGTTTATTGCAGCACTTCTATCGGCAGCGACTCTGGCCGAGGCAAAGACCGCATCCGGCATTATCACCATGGACTTTGATCTGTCGCGATACGCATCGGACCAGAATGTCCGTTTATGGATTCCTTATCCGGTTTCCTCAACCTATCAGGATATCAGTAATGTCAAGGTGTCGGGTGATTATATGGGGTCTGCAGTCTACACGGATAAAAAATATCAGACGCCGATCTTGTATGCCTGGTGGCCGTCCGGAGCTGATTCCCGTAAGCTCACGCTTTCCTTCAAGGCCGTCCGCCAGGAGGTCGTCAGGCGTGATTTTCCCAAAAAAGAGGCGGCCTGGGATCCTGCCGACTATGCAATGTGGCTGTCCCCCTCAAGCCTGGGACCCATTGACGGCCCGGTCAAAAAACTGGCTGATTCCATCACCAGGGGGAAGACTTCGGTACTGGCCCGGGCCCGGGCCATCTATGACTGGACCTGCGAAAATACCTACCGCAATCCGGCAACCGTCGGCTGCGGTAAGGGTGATGTCTGTGCCCTGTTGAAAAACCCGGGCGGTAAATGTACGGACATCCATTCTGTTTTTGTTGCCCTCTGCCGCGCTGCCGGTGTACCGGCCCGGGAAATATTCGGTGTTCGCCTGGGGAAAAAAGAGGTCCAGGATATCAGTACCTGGCAGCATTGCTGGGCTGAATTCTATCTGCCCGGCTATGGCTGGGTCCCTGTTGACCCCGCTGATGTCCGTAAGATGATGCTCAAGGGAAATTTGAAGCCGGATGACCCGGAAACAGCAAAACTTCGCGATTATTTCTGGGGTGGCTGGGATGCTTACCGGGTCAAGCTGGCCCTTGGGCGTGACCTGATCCTCAATCCTCCTCAGCAGGGAGCGCCTTTAAACACCTTCGGCTATCCCTATGCCGAGGTGAGTGGAAAACCATTGGATTTTTATGATCCGGCGTCGTTTTCCTATGCCTTGACCAGTTACAGGGTGACCGACGACGGGTTTGCCCTTATCGATACCAACGGCCTGAAAAATCTGTTGGACAAGAAAGAGGATTTTTTGCTTTTTGATGCCAGAAGCCCGGAAGAATACCAGGAAGTGCATATCAAAGGCGCCCTCAGTCTGCCGGTAAAGCAGTTTGCTCAACATACCGCTCTGCTGCCGGCGGACAGGTCGCAGCAGATCATTTTTTATTGCAATGGGGTCAAGTGCGGTAAGAGCAAAAAGGCGGCAAAGAAAGCCATTGCCCTGGGCTATAACAATGTCTTTGTCTATGCCCAGGGTATACCGGTCTGGGAGGAGAAGGGCATGCCGATCTATGCCGGGCCTGGTTATGAAAAGCGTATTGAGACCACAAAGATAGCTCCTCGTGAACTTGAGGCGTTGCTGGACAGCGGCAAGGGAAACCTTATTGTTGTGGATGTGCGTGATCCTGAGGAGTTTGCCGCGGGTCACATTCCGCGTGCCGTCAATATTCCGGTTACCGTCTTTGCCGATAGGTCAGGTTCGCTTGATAAGGATAAAAAAATTGTTGTCTACTGCAACTCCGGCGGCCGAAGTTATAATGCCTATCGAAAACTAATGAAGCTGGGGTATACGAACATCTGCCAGGCGATTTTTGCCGATTGGAAAGAGGCGGGCCTGCCGGTAAAAAAGTCGTAACAAGACACCGGTCGGTAAGCACTTGAACCGTAATCCGCAGATTGTGCCCAAAAAATCTCTGAAGTTCTATGGACTTCAGAGATTTTTTTCTGCGGTATTGCGTAAATTGTGCCCTTATCTGAATAGTTACCGTTTTTTTTTATCCAGGCCGAAGAGGGATTCTACTCCTGCCAGGTGATAATTTCTTCGGTGGCCATCCTTTCGGTCCGCAGCTGATTGGCCGGGGACTCCAGGTCGGGCCACCCGATGGAGAGGCCGAGTACCAGCCTCTTGGACCGGGGGATATTCAAGAATTCCTTGGTCTGAAGAGCATAATCCGTGACAAAGGCCTGGGGTACTGTACCGAGTCCCCTGGCGTGAGCGGCAAGCATCAGGCTCTGGCTGAAAAGGCCGAGATCAAACAGCGACCACGAGCTGAGTGAGTCCTCCTGGAACAGGTATATGGCGTGGGGTGCCTTGTAAAATTTGAAGTTGGCCTTTTTTGCCACGGCGATGATTTTCGGGTCAGCCAAGTCAATACCTGTGGCCTCTTTACGCATGGCAAAGAGGTTGTCTATCTGTGCCTGTTCCCTGGCCGGCCAGGAGGTCGGGGAGGTCAGATCGGGGGTCGGCTCCTCCCCCTGTTCAAAAAGATTCAACAGCAGGTTTGACAATCCTTCCTTTTTTTCTCCCGAAAGAACAAGAACCTCCCATGGCTGGCTGTTTTTATAGGAAGGGCTCCATTTAGCGGTGTCGATGATCTCGGTGAGCAGTTCCCGGGGTACCGGCTTGTCGGTAAAGGCCCGAATGCTCATTCTCTCTTTTATACAGGTAATGGCGTCCATTTTTCTCCCTCCGGTTTTAGCTGTGTGCTCGTGCCCTGCAATGGATAGCTGAAGCCGTCCGCGCATAGTGCCGGTCCGAACTGTTTTCCTGCTTGTTATGGTTGTGACCTGAAAAATACGGACCGGCCATGCCGGTTCATCCACTTTCCTTGCCGCCAGTGTAGTGATTCATTGCCAAGGTGTCAATTGACAAAAAAAGAGATGAAAATAATTTCTAAAGAAGATTTTTTCTTGACAGCGAGGCAAGAATAGGTAAAAGTAGCATTTAAGAATAAATATTATCCTTATCCGGTTATGAATGATCACAGGGAACAGATAGCGCATTTTGAAGAGACCTGCAGGGCGCACGGGTTGAAGATTACCCACCAGCGTCTGCAGATATATCATGTTCTGCTGCAGTCAGCAGAACATCCGTCTGCAGAGGCTCTGTATAAAGAGCTTGTGCGGAAGATGCCTACCCTGTCTCTTGATACTGTCTACCGAACCCTGGCAACCTTTGAAGAACTTGGTCTGGTAAAGCGGGTGGAAACCATTGGCAGCCAGGCTCGTTTTGAAGCAAAGATTGAACAGCATCACCATTTTTTTTGTGATGGGTGTGGGCAGTTGAAGGATTTTATCTGGCCCTCTTTTGATGCCATGGGTTTGCCGGAGGAGCTGCAGGAGGTTGGTCAGGTTCGGGAGAAAAATGTGGTCCTGCATGGATTATGCAGGCAATGTCTTAACTCTGAAAGAAATTCTCCATGAACGGATTTTATCCTGACTGCAGTTTCAATGCAGGGTAAGTCGTCACGGGTACCTCGCCTTCGGAGTCTCACCGGCTCGCTACCTGCATGATCGCGATCGCCCGCATAGAGAGATGCTATAGCAGACAATCACGTCGGCCTTGGAGAGCGTTTTTTTTTGGGGCTCTATATAAGAAAAGTTATAGTTTAAAATAATTACTTATCTTGTATTAATTCATATTTAATCTGAAAATCGCCTGAGAAGCACTGTCGTTTCGGGCTATTTTCATAATTCGTTGTGGCTGTGACGTTAAAAATCTGGTCCTGCCATGCTGGTTTGTGGAAACAATAAAATATCAGGAGGTTGAACGATGTCAAAGGAAAAGAAGTTGACGACAAATGGTGGTGCACCGGTAGTTGATAATCAAAATGCCATGACCGCCGGACCGCGGGGGCCGATGTTGCTGCAGGATGTATGGTTTCTGGAGAAGCTGGCCCATTTCGACCGGGAGGTCATTCCGGAGCGGCGTATGCACGCCAAGGGGTCCGGGGCCTATGGGACCTTTACCGTGACCCATGACATCACAAAGTATACCCGGGCTAAGATCTTTTCGGAGATCGGCAAAAAAAACGAACTGTTTGCCCGTTTTTCCACTGTTGCCGGTGAGCGGGGTGCCGCCGATGCCGAACGGGACATCCGTGGCTTTGCCTTGAAGTTTTATACGGAAGAGGGGAACTGGGATCTGGTCGGCAATAATACGCCGGTATTTTTCCTTCGTGATCCCCTGAAATTTCCGGACCTCAATCATGCAGTTAAGCGTGACCCCCGGACCAATATGCGCAGTGCCAAAAACAACTGGGACTTCTGGACCTCGCTACCCGAAGCCCTGCATCAGATCACCATTACCATGAGTGAACGTGGTATTCCGGCAACGTACAGGCATATGCACGGGTTCGGCAGTCACACCTTCAGCCTGATCAATGCGGAGAATGAGCGTTTCTGGGTTAAATTTCATTTTCACTCCAAACAGGGGATTAAAAACTTGACCGATGCAGAGGCCGAAGCCCTTGTCGGCAGGGACCGCGAGAGCCATCAACGTGATCTCTACGAGAGCATCGAAAAGGGAAAATTCCCCGGGTGGACCATGTTTATCCAGGTGATGCCTGAACGTGATGCCGCCGATTGTCCCTACAACCCCTTTGACCTGACCAAGGTCTGGTATCATAAGGACTATCCGCTCATCGAAGTCGGCGAGTTTGAGTTGAACCGCAATCCGGAAAACTACTTTGCCGAGGTTGAACAGTCCGCCTTTAACCCGGCCAATGTCGTCCCTGGAATCGGGTTTTCTCCGGACAAGATGCTGCAGGGACGGTTGTTTTCCTATGGTGATGCCCAGCGCTACCGTCTCGGGGTCAATCATCAGCAGATACCGGTCAATGCCCCCCGCTGTCCCTTTCACAACTATCATCGGGACGGTACGATGCGTGTGGATGGGAACCACGGCAGTGCAATAGGTTATGAGCCAAACAGTTACGGCGAGTGGCAGGAGCAGCCGGATTTCAATGAGCCACCGCTGGCCCTTGACGGGGCGGCCGACCACTGGAACCATCGACAAGACGAAGATTATTACAGCCAGCC
>DRKH01000021.1 GCA_011051825.1 Desulfobulbus sp. | reverse complement strand
TTTTACCAGACCACTGGCGGAATTGCTGGTCGGGTTTTCAAAAGTCGGTCAGGGGGATTTTACCTATTGGGTTGATGTGCGATGTGGCGGCGAAATCGGTCAGATGGCGGATTCCTTTAATGTTATGAGTCGAGCCATCGGCAGGGATGTTGCCGAGATCAGGGAGGGACGGGCTGAAGTGGAGGCTCATTTTACCATTGTCAAGTCCTTGAGCCAGACCATAGAAAAAAAGAAACTCAAGGAGATCGTCGTTGATCTTCTCCGTAAGATTCTCAGGGCGGATACCGTTTCCCTGGTCCTGCCGGTTGAAAACAAGGATGATGTTTTTGAAATTGTCAATATTCACAGCAAGGACAAACGTCATTATCATTTGTTTTTTGACCTTGCCTCAGGTATTCTCCCGGATTGTGCTCTGACCAGGGAGGATATTGAAGGACTGGTTCATCATAACTATACCCGGCCCATTTTCTCAGAGGACGGCAGGAAACTTCTGGTTCCGGTTCAGCAGAAAAATATGAAGATCGGTCTGGTCGCGATCGTCAAACCGGTCGGCGAGGTCTTTAGCAATTCGGAAAAGAAGATAGTCTCGGTCCTCTCCCATCATATCACCATTTCCTTTGCCAATGCCGAACTGTACAGTCTGGCGGTGACCGATGGCCTGACCTTACTGTATACCAAACGCTATTTTTTCCATAAAATTGATGCGTTTATCGAGCGGTCTCGGGTCGACAAGACAGGCTTCTGGGTAATGCTCCTTGATCTTGATCATTTCAAGGAGGTCAATGACCGCTATGGTCATCCGGTGGGAGACCAGGTTCTGTCCCTTATTGCCGCAGTGATCAGGGAGAATGTCCGCCATGGCGATATCCCCTGCCGATACGGGGGAGAGGAGTTTATTGTGCTCCTCAGAGGGGGGGCGCTGGAGGATGTCGTCAAGGTTGCCGAAAGGATCCGGAAAAAGGTGGCTGAGCATGTTTTCACAATTGATAATATTCCACCCTTTAATAAAACAGTCAGTGTCGGACTGGCCTGTTTCCCGCACCACTTTCGAACCGGGGAGGAGGTGGTGGCTGCTGCCGATTCCGCCCTGTATCAGGCCAAGAATTCCGGACGAAACAGGGTCGTGGTTTTTGGCCGCAACAATGAGAAAATACATGAAACCCAGAGTTAAAAAAGCATCGTCAATAACCCCGGACGGAGGTGAGTTGGTGCTGTATCAGCATGACCGGGATTTTTCGATCATCGTCAATGGCGAAGACCTGATGCACAGCCGCAGGCATGAATCCGAATTTGAGCTGGCCCGGCTGGGCTGCGCCCATCTGGTCGGCCGTAAAGTCGCAACCCGAGTACTGATCGGCGGCCTGGGCATGGGCTATACCCTGCGCCAAACGCTTGACATGCTTGGACCCGAGGCCCGGGTGGTGGTTGGCGAACTGGTTCCTGCCGTTGCTCAGTGGAACCGGGAATTCTTCGGCCGCTTGAATGACAACCCGCTTGCCGACCAACGGGTTGAACTCAAGATCGGTGATGTCGTCGAGATTATTTCAGAGGCGAAAAATACATTTGATACCATTCTGCTCGATGTTGATAACGGACCCGAGGCGATGACCGATTCCGGTAACCTTCGCCTCTATGGTTACGATGGAATCCTGGCCTGTCGCCGGGCCTTAAGAAAAAAAGGATGTCTGGCCGTGTGGTCGGCAAAACCCAATAAGGATTTTGAGGAACTCTTGATGGGCTGCGGCTTCCATGTCCGCCGCTACCGGGCTCCGGCCCATAAGGGAAAAAATGCCCGCTCGCATTTTATCTATGTCGCCTCGGAGAATAAAAGTATCCTGCCCGCAGGCGGTGGTGAAGCGCGGATTCCGCAGGGGAAAAGATCAAAGGGCAGAGGAAAACGGACCCGATCATGAAGATATGGGTTGATGCCGATGCCTGCCCGGTGGTGATCAAAGAGGTTCTGTTTAAAGCGGTGCAACGGGTACAGGTGCCGTTGACGCTTGTCGCCAATCGGCCGGTGCCGATCCCACCGTCATCCTGGATTACATTTGTTCAGGTAGCTGCAGGTCTTGATGTTGCCGACAATGAAATCGTTACACGACTTGTCGCCGGTGATCTGGTCATTACCGCTGATATTCCGCTGGCGGCCGAGGTGATTGCAAAGGGAGCCCATGCGATCACTCCTCGCGGCGAACTGTATTCAGCCGACAATATCCGGGAACGCCTCAGCATGCGAAACTTCATGGACAATCTGCGAGTCGGCGGCATAGAGACCGGTGGCCCGCCACCGTTTGCTGCAGGTGACAAACAGACCTTTGCCAATCAGCTGGACAGGTTTTTAACCAGGCATATTGGAAACATAAAAAAGAATCAGGCCGCCCGGCCCAAAGAGTGATGACCGGATCGGGGGCACCTTGGTTTTTTCGCTATTACGTCTTGTTCATTACCCACTCGTAGGCATCACTCTTCTTCTTGAATGTTCGTACTTCCTTGTTTGTTTTGCGTGTAAAACTCCTGTACACCTCATACATTCTTGCCAGGCCGAATGCCAGCTCTGAGCTGACGATGAATGCAAGTCTTCTGTCTATCCCGTTCTGATCGGTTGTTGAGGCTGTTCGGCCGATATTTTTTATACCCTCGGTGGTGACTTTGATCTTCCTGACATTGCTGAAATCAACAATTTCGTTGTAGCCGAGGTATTGCGGGCGGCATTGAATATCCTGCTGATATTTTGTCAATGCTTCTATCAGGTCGATATCAACGACGTCACCTTCCCATGTCGTAACAATGAGTTTGTTCTTGTTGTCTATTACATGATGAGCAGGCATAGCGCTGGCCGAATATGAATAGGTTTGACATTCAAGAGTGGAGTTGCCCGACAAAATGAAAAGTCTGCCGTTCAATAGTCGCTTGATTGCCGGTCATGCTTATTCTCTTGGTACCATGGTAATTGCCTCAGCCGGACAACCATTGCGGCATAGACCACAACCAAAACAGGCAGAGGCCTGGATGTGGGCCTTGTGGTCACCGGAAACGCTGATGCTGCTGATTGCCTTGAAATGGCATTCCTCTTCGCAGGCACCACAGCCGGTACACAGCTCTTCATCCACCGAGGCCACCTGTTCGCCTCGGAACATGGTCTCAACCTCTATGGCCAGGGTCCGAAGCCCAAGGCAATCTTCAGGCTGACAGTTACAGATAGCACCGATAAATGGAGTCATCATGGTCCAGATGGTATGTACGGCACCATCCTTTTCCAGCTCTTCCATCTGCGTAATTGCCTCCTCCGGGGTCAGTGATTCCAATCCCTGATCCTGGGCAAGGCCGAAATACCCCATATCAAGATCCTTGTACCAGGCATCGGGCGAGTAGCTGACCGAATAGCAACTGCGATTCTCTTTTTTCATGGAAGCCCAGCGGCAGGCACAGGGCAGGCGAACCACGGTAGCGGCTTTACCCACCAGTTCCCGGATGTCCTCCATGGTCACAACCTGGCCGAAATGCTCAACTTTGGCCTTGTCGATGATCTGGTTGACCAGTCGGGGCGGCAGTCGTTTCTTTTTGCCGAACAGGGTTTCCAGGCGGCCGATGGTCACCGCTCCATCTTCGATGGTGGAGGTGAAAAAATCATTGATATACTGTCGACGGGCCAAGTCACTGATGAGATCTTTGCCGTAATTTTCGGCATTTTTAAACCACACCTTGCCGTCGCCATGTTGACTGCAGAATTCACACATTTTATTACCCGAAAATGGCGCAGAGCGCCGGGGGAAACCACGCCGCACTGCAGAGCGGTGCTGCAAGAGTGGTCTTGTTACACCGCTCTGCGGTGTAACATATTAATATTTTGTTTTAAAATAAAATTGCCCGCCCGCTCTGCGGGTAAAGTCTGCTGCAGAGGGTGCCGTGCAGGTAGATAGCCTCAAGAGAACGAAGTTTTGTCGGCAGCATGGCCGGGGAGCCCTTGGCAACAATGAAATGAGCCGGTTGGCTGGGGGCAATGCAACCTGAATTATCAAGACCGAGTAACCGGGCACCGTTGGCGGTGGCGCACTGAACCGCCTCGGTCAGAGCGTAACCAGCCTGCATGATAAGTTTCAACTCTTCGGCCACTGATTCACCATGGGGCACACCCCTGCAGCCGGCATCGGTCCCAAGGGCGATCGTAACTCCGTATTGTTGTGCAAGGCGCATCTGTTCAAGTTGATGGTGCAGATTTTTTTCGACAACACCTCGATCGAATCCCGGGTCATCCGGATCCATATTTTCGGCAAAGGCTTTCATGGTGCAGGCCGTCGGCACCCAGGTAATTTGCCTGTCGGCCATGGTCCCAAGGTTTTCTCTGCCCATGAAAAAACCATGTTCTATGGAGTCGCAGCCCGCCTCCAGGGCCAACCGGACAGGAAGTTCCCCGTTGGCATGGACCATTACTTTTTCTCTTTTTTGACGTGCTTGGAGAACAAAACCCTTGAGCTCGTCAAGGGTGAACTGCGGTGCTGTTTGATGGCCGAAAACTTTGAGACTGTTGAGGCCGGACTGGATCAGCTTGATGTGGTCAATGGATTCGTTTTCTTCGGCAAGGGCCTGGGCAGGGGTTGCATTATTTTGCAAATGACGGCCGATCAGGCCGCCGTAACGTCCTTTTTTATGCCATGCCCGTCCTGCGACCTTGAAAGTAACCGGGTCGTTGCCGGTCGGCCGTGGAGTATTTTTATAGTGCAGGACATGGCCCCTTGTATCGCCGCCATCCCGTACGGCAAGAATACCGTGGATAAAGTGCTGGTGGATATGCCCGGCAATGCGGGTTGAGAGAGTTTTAAAGTCCGGCCTGTCTCGTTCCTGCCTGGTTTGCGGGGCGGTGCGCCCGGACATGGAGAGGTGTACGTGGCAGTCGACAAAGGGAGGCAGAATGGTGCAGGAAGAGAGGTCCGTTACTGTGTCCGGATCTGGAGCATCTCCCTCTCTGAAAGGGGATATGCTGGTAAAGGCACCATTCTCCACTCTCAGGAGCATGTTTTTTTGTACCGGCCCGCCACTGCCGTCAATCAGCCAGCCTGACCTGATGTAATGGGGCTTGCTCATCTCTTTTCACAGGAATAATTACCGAACAGGGAGCCTGATTCAGCAGAGTATTTTTATCAGTATTGCCACAATGTACCTATTTGTCAATAAAGATAACCGGATAACATTCGCATGAAAATCGTAAAAAATATGTCGATCTCTTCACGGAGGGAGTCGACAAGTTATGAGTTGCGATGCCAAACCGTTGTTGTTTTTTAAAGGAGACGTCTTTTTTAAATTGTATCGCGAATAATGTCGTGAGAGGAGGGGAGTGGGCAGCGGACGTAGTCTGCTTCACGATACTGCAAGCATACCTTCCTGCTCGATAAAGGCGAGAATTTCATCCACACCCCGGCCGGTTTTCATATTTGCAAAAACAAAAGATTTGCTGCCGCGCATTTTTTTGGTGTCTTCCTCCATGACCGAGAGTGACGCCCCGACCATGGGCGCCAGGTCGATCTTATTGATCACCAGCAGGTCGGAGCGGGTGATGCCCGGTCCGCCCTTGCGCGGGATTTTGTCGCCTGCTGCCACGTCAATGACATAGATTGCCAGGTCGGCCAGCTCCGGGCTGAAGGTGGCACTCAGGTTGTCGCCGCCGCTTTCAATGATGATCAGGTCCAGGTTGGGAAAGCGATGGATGAAATCATCGACAGCTGCAAGATTCATGGAGGCATCTTCGCGGATGGCGGTATGGGGACAGCCACCGGTCTCCACTCCTGTGATCCGGTCGGCGGGCAGGGCCTTGCTCCGGGTGAGGAATTCGGCATCCTCGCGGGTATAGATATCGTTGGTGACCACGGCTATCTGGTACTGGTCCCGCATCCTGCGGCAGAGGGCATCGATGAGAGCGGTTTTGCCGGAGCCGACCGGGCCGCCGATGCCGAGTCTGAGGGGTGATTTTACTGTTGTTGCAGTCATGATAACTTTTCTCCGAAAATTCCAGCGGAGGACAGGGCTGCCCATGCCGGAGTGAGGGAATTCTATTGGTTGTTGCAGCCGACCAGTCTGGTCCGGCCAGCTGGTTATGAGCGGTATAATCGTGTATATTGGTTTTCGTGCAGACTGCAGGCCAAGGCCAGGGCCGGGCTTGCTGAGCCGATATCCTCGTCCCTGACCTTCAGGCCCAGGTCGACATTTTCTCCAATTCCGGCACTGAGCTGCAGCAGCAGCCGTTGTCCCTCTGTCTGGCCCAGGGGAATGATTTTGACCCCGGCAATAACCTGGTTTTCCAGCCAGGACCAGGTATAGCCCAGGGCGGCATCCCGCAGAGGGATCCTCCAAAGCACAGCGGCCAGGGCAAATCCGGCCAGCTGGCTCTGTCGTATAATTGGATGCCAGCGATCAATCCCTTCAAGGCCAAGGCTCTGCAGCAGGGTTGCCAGCGCCCGTCCTCTGGTCTGCTCTTCCAGGCGGAGTTCTGCGGTTTCACGGCAGGCCAGGAGTAGGGAACAGGACTGTTCAAGGCCGGAAAACCGTTCATCCAGTATTGCCCCGTACATGCGCCTGAAAATCGGGATATCGACAAAGGCTATTGACTGTTCGAGCAAATCATTGAGCCAGTTGTTCAGGCTGGGGCCGTCATGAATCCAATCACTTTCCACAGCCCATTCAAGCCCCTGGGAGTAACTGAACGCGCCGGTGGGCAGGGTGGGGCTGACCAGCTGCAGCAGGCGCAGGAGCGGTTCACTCTTACCCATGGTGGTGCCCATGTGCCGTGCCGTAGGCCCCGGCCTCGGGTTCAAAGGGGACCTGTTCGATGACCACCGTAAAACCCAATGCCTGAATCATGTCATCAATGACATGATCATGGGGGTACCGAACCTGCTGTTCGCTGATCTCAAGGTCCACGTGGCGGTTGCCGAGATGGTAACACACGCGGGCAAGCTGCAGAGACGTTGGGCAGCAAACCGTGGAGACTGTTTCTGCAGCCGCCCTGATTTGGATAATGCTGCTGTTTTCTGCCATCAGCCTGTCGCCGTCCCGCAGGATAACGCCGCGGTCGAGAAAGAGCCCGGCTTCCTCTCCGTTGTCGAGGCGGACCCGCTGGCGGCTTTTGGTGCGCTGTGACCAGGGCAGGGTAAGGGTGGCTGCCGCCGTGGCGCTGTCTTCAATTTTTCGAGTGAATTTAAGCATGGCTGTCGAAAAGTTACGCATTCCCACGCAGAGCATGGGAACGAGAGAATAAGGGGCTGAGAAAATTTTTCGGGTCGGGCAAATTTGCCCTCCAGCCGTGTAGATCAGAAGTAACTATTCAGGTAGGGGCAGAGAACTAGCCCTACCACCACCTGTAACTGTTCAGGAGTGCTCCATATCTGTGCAGTCAGGCCTGTGAACTATAGTGATTCCTATGTGAATCAGGCCTGACCGTGCAGAGATGGGGTGCTCCT
>DRKH01000020.1 GCA_011051825.1 Desulfobulbus sp. | reverse complement strand
GGCAATGGCACGGAGGAGAAGGGTTTTTCCGGAACCGGACGCACCCTGCAGACCAAGGCATTCACGGCCGACTATTTCCAGGGAATACGGGCCATGATCGCGGAAAGTAATGTTGTGTATTTCCAATCGGCTCATTTCGGGTTCTGAGTTCTGAGTTCTGAGTTTTGAGTTTTGAGTTCCGAGTTCTGAGTTCCGAGTTTTCCAGTGATATTCTATCGGGTTGTCAACATATCGACAATAATCCGGGCAACGACATCAGCGCCATTTTCGTGGTTTTCGGGTGCCGGCTGCCGGGCGGTCAACTCGTCCAACCGTTGCACCCAGCTGCCGTCATGCAGCTCATTCTCGGCAAGTTCCGTCCCCCCTTTTTCCCGGCGGATAAAATCGGCCAGAACCGCGGATTCACGAAACGAGGCTCTGTTTATGTAGGCAAACGGAACTCCGGCCGCATACACCTCGGCCAGGGTCGAATATCCTGCCTTACCGACCACCAGATCAGAGGCGGCCACCAGATCGGGATGATAGAAATCCGACTGTTTGGGGACAGAGCGAAGATTGCCCGAAAATTCAAATTGATCCCCCTGCCCGCCCAGCACAAAAACATATCCCTTTGCCCCGGTGAGCGGAGCCACTGCATATTCATCCCCCTCCACCCCGCCCATGGTGAGCAGCACAAGTTTCTCCTCCGCTCCTACCGCCAGACGGCTGCGGACTTCCTCGCGGGACTGCTTTACCGCCCGGCTGATGGGAACAATGGTCTGCAGACCGGCAACCGGCCGGCAGACCGGTTCGGCCTGCAGATGACGGGTTGCCAGGCCGTATATTTTCTGCAGATACTCGATATGGGGCTGCAGAGCAGGACAATCCTCAAGATAGCCGCTATAGATCCAGTCCCAGGTAAAGTTCTCCAGCAGAAGCGACGGAATCCCCAGACGCTCGGCTGCAACCAGACCAAGAGGCGCAATATCACAGACAATCAGATCACAGCCGGAAAACAGCTCCATTGCCCGACCAATCCGCTGCTGCGGGAGCGGATAAAAGGCATCAAGGGCCGTAAGCGTTGCCCGCATGTCTTCCTGGAGCGAATTCTTCTGGACCAGCCCGATATCGGTTGTCATTGAATGGTAGAGGAAAGGGCAGGAAAGGGAGTCCGAGAAAAACCACTCGGGCACGGTGGTGACCACCACGCACTCGGCCGGTATTCTTTTTGCCGTCGCTTCAAGAACGGCTGCGGCCCTGGCTGCATGGCCAAAGCCATGCGGGGTTATGCAACATCCTATCCGCAGACTCATACCGCAACAGAAGCGAAATCGTCCGGCAGGATAATCCTGAAGGTGGAGCCCTCTCCTTGCCTGCTCTCGACCTCTATCCGTCCATGGTGTTTGTCGACGATATTTTTTGCAATCGCCAGGCCAAGGCCGGTACCCCTGTTTTTATCGGTGAAAAACGGAGTAAAGATCTGTGCTGTTTTCTCCTCCTCCATGCCTATACCGGTATCGGTAACGGTCAGCATAACCTCACCGGTCTCAGGTCGGTTAACGGTGGAGATGGAGAGGGTTCCGCCGTCGGCCATGGCCTGGATGCTGTTGAACACCATGTTAAACAGGACCTGGTAGATCTGCTCTCCATCCATGTCGACAGTTTTCAAATTCGGGTCAAGATGCTGCACCAGGTCAATATCCTTTTTTTCAAGTTCCGGTTCCATGAACCGCACCAAACGCTCAACCAGTACATTCAAGGATTCAGGCTGCAGACTGAGGTCCCTGGGGCGGGCGAAATCAAGGAATTCACGGACAATATTATCGAGCCGGGTAGTCTCCTCAACAATGATCGCGGCAAGATGTTCGTTGCCCGGAGCGACCTTGGTGATTCGTTTGCCTAGAATCTCGGCCGTTGAACGGACAATGCCGAGTGGATTTTTGATTTCATGGGAGACCGCAGCCACCATTTTACCCAGGGTTGCCAGCCGCTGGGCTTCACCGAGTTTCTCCTCAAGCAGGACCCGCTCCCGGGCCCGGTCGGCCATGATTTTATTTGCCCGGACAACAATGACTGAAAGAACGGCAAAGAGAATACCCATGATAGTGAACGAAAGCAGGATGATCCTGCCCTGCAGACCGATAATCGCCCGCAGATCGCCGGAGAGATCCTGGACGACTTCGATAACCCCCATGATGTCACCGGACCGTTCACCGGTCCGGTCTTCCTGACGAAAGGGGACATAGGATTTAAGAGTGCAATAGACAGGCGGTGCCCCCGGCAGCAGGCTGAGCAATGAACCGCTGGAAACCAGTATGGAACTGTCGGTGCCTTTACGGGCCTTCTCATATTCAAGCCCGCCCATATTCTTTTTGCCGACCATTTCCTTCATGGTGGAATAGGAGATTATATTTTCCCGGGAATCAAAGATGGTCACGGATTCGATACGCATGCCCCTGGTAATATTTCGGACAATGCCGTCAAGACGGGCAAACTGACGTTCATCGGAAAGGGCTATGCGGCCGTAACGCACCACGGTCGGCAAAACAAACTGGAGAAACACCTGGCTGTTGAGATTTTCGGCAAAGAGCTGTGAATAGGCCTCACTGCGTTTCAGGAGGACCTGCTTGGCGTTATTGGCCAGGATCCAGGACAGGAGCAGGGAGGCAAAGAAGATCAGGGCCAGACTGGTGACGGCAAAATACTTGACCAGCTCAAAGGGCAGCAGTCCCTCCCCGCTGCTGCTACGGCTCCAGAACCGTTGTTTGATAGATGAGAAATCAGGACGCCACAGTGTCATTACAGACTCCACATCGTTTGCAGCGACTGGTCTCACAGGGCATGGTCATCTTTTCCTGCAGTGCACGTTTGAGCTCCGCATAAAGATAACCGTCGGTAATTCCATGGTCCAGTACATCCCAGCACATTCGTTCCCCGGGCTCCCGCGGCCTGACCGCATACTCCCAGCTCGTCAGGCCATGGACCTTCATGGCCTGTTTAAAAGAAGACCTGCCCATGCCGACATCGAGCAGCACCCCGGCAAGCCGCCGGTCGCCACGGGAAAATACAGCCTGTTCCAGGACCCGTTCGGGCCGGTCCACCTTGAGACGGACATTGGCAAGCGGTTTCAATATCCGGCGAAGATACTTTATTTTATACTTTAACGCCAGTACCGCCGAAGCAGCATCGCTATCCGCAGCAGCCTTCCGGGCAGACAGACCGCCATAGGGGAGATATTGAAACGGGGTCCAGGGCTTGGGCACAAAACTGTTGACCGACAGCAGTATTTCAGGCATTCGCCCCTGTTTCCTGGCAACCGGCAGAATGACCTCCCGCAGGCGGCCGAGCATGGCCGCCAGTTCATCCAGATCTTCATCCGTTTCCGTAGGCAGGCCGATCATAACATACAGTTTAAGATGAACAATCCCGGCCCTGACAAGGGCGCCGGCGGCAGAGAGTAAATCCTGCTCCGACAAGCCCTTGTTGATGACCCGCCGCAGTCGTTCAGAGGCACCGTCCGGAGCAATGGCCACCGATTTTAAATTGGAACTCGACAGCAGCTCTACCAGTTGCGGCGAGATACGGTCGGCCCGGAGCGAGGAAAAAGACAGGGCGCACTGCTGCTCCTGCAGTCTGGCGGCGATCCGATCCAGGGTATCGCCGTCAGCCATCTCCATGCCCAGCAAGCCCACCCGCTGAACATGATCCGGCCGCTGATCAATGGCGGCAAGTATGGCATCGGCCTTCCACAGGCGCGGAGGACGATAGATAAACCCTGCCG
>DRKH01000019.1 GCA_011051825.1 Desulfobulbus sp. | reverse complement strand
TCGGCCGCAACATGTATACTGTTGTCGGTATAACCCACGGCACCGTCTCTTCGGGTGGGGACCTCCTGATCTTTATCAGTATCAAGGATGCACAGGAGCTGCAGTTTTCTTATTCAAACAAACGGATTCAGACCGATAGAGCGCGGGGAATAATTAACAGGGATACCCACATGGTCAATGCCGTGATCGCCACGGTCCTCCCCGGATACAATCCTGAAACAGTTGCCCGCGATATACGTCACTGGCATCATAAAAGCGTGTATACCAGAAAGCAGCAACAAGCGGTGTTGACGAAGTATGTGGTCGAGAAGGCTTCAAAACAAATCGGCATGTTTACCGCCATTCTGGTTATTGTCTCCACCATCATCATTTCGCTTATTATTTACACAATGACGCTGGAAAAAATGAAAGAAATTTCCATCATGAAGCTGATGGGCCTGCCCAACAGTATGATTGTACGGATGATTGTGGAGGAAACCTTATTGCTTGGTGTTCTGGCCTTTATATTCGGCAATATTTTTTCCCACCTCATTTACTCCAAATTTCCCAAGCGCGTAGTTTTGGAGATACCTGATGCCTGGGTTCTTTTCGGCGTTGTGGTGGTCGCCAGTATTATCGCTTCATTTGTCGGGGTAAAAAAAGTAATTAACGCTGATCCTGCCTCAGCTATAGGTGGTTGATGTGAATAAAAAAATAGCAATACAGGCAGAGAATCTCTGTAAATCTTTCGGCGAGGGCGACAGTCTTGTCGAGGTTATTAAAGATGCTTCGTTTACGATCAACAAGGGTGAGCTGATCGGCCTCATCGCTCCCAGTGGAGGAGGGAAGACAACCTTGCTGATGATGATCGGCTGCGTTGAAGAGCCTACTTCGGGTACGATCTGGCTTGGAGATGAAAAAGTTTATGAGAATAAGTGGTTAACCCGGGAAACCAGAAAAATTCGCAGGGAAAAGATAGGGTTTATCTTTCAAGCTCACTATCTGATTCCATTTTTAAATATCATTGATAACCTGACCCTGCTCCCGCAGGCAAATAAAATAGATGAGCGAGAGGCAAGGAAGACGGCTCAGGAATTACTTAAGTATTTTGGCATAGCCGATAAGGAAAAAGCCATGCCTTCCCAGCTTTCGGGCGGTCAGAACCAGCGGGTTGCCATTGCCAGGGCATTGGTCAATAATCCGCAGATCATTTTGGCCGATGAACCGACAGCTGCCCTTGACATGAAACGTTCAGTCGATGTGGTAAAAATGTTAAAACAAATCGCTGTGGAACAAGAGGTCGCTATAGTTATGGTGACCCATGATGACAGGATGCTTCCTTACTGTGACAGGATCATGAAAATAAAGAACAAGGCAACCGTATTTGATCAATAGTGTTTAGGAGGAGGATCAATTATTGAAAAGCATATTTTGTATACCTCATTGATTTAATAGGGTAACTTAAGTTTAGGAGTTGGCGACAATACGCCAAAAAAAATTTGATTACCACTAATCCTCAGAAAAATATGAGGGCTGTCACGATATGACATGGGCGCTGGATTATACTTGTCCTTGACAATAAACGATTTGGGAGGAGATCCGATGCCGAAAAACAAAATTCAACAGCAATCTTTTGTTAATGTGTCGACAGAAAGAGATGGCTTTACCATTTGCCCTGTTTCGTCGACTGAAAAATCAACTCTTCGGCGGTCGATTATGACCGTCCGGGAATAGCTGTGAAGATTCATATCATTTCAATCTCTCACTCCCATCACAACCTAACTGGTCAATTTCATGGCAAACATCCTCCTTATTGAAGACGACAAGAAGACAGCTGATTTCATTAAATCAGGGCTGGCGGAAGAGGGGTTTTCCGTGCGTCATGCCGCTGACGGCAGGACAGGACTTGATCTTGGCCTTGAAGATGCTTTTGATGCCGCAATTATTGATATCATGCTGCCCGGTCTTGACGGCCTGAGTCTTGTTGAACAGCTGCGCTCTGCCGGGTCGACCATGCCGATCCTCTTTTTAAGTGGACGAAAAACAGTGGAAGACCGGCTGAGCGGATTCAAAGCCGGGGGTGATGACTACCTGGTCAAGCCTTTCTCCTTTGCCGAACTTGTTGCCCGCCTGTTCGCGCTCCTGCGACGCAGTCAACCGGCTTCCGAACAGTCTTTACTCTCGGTGGCTGACCTTGAGCTTGATCTTCTTGCCCGTAAAGTGTCCAGAGGAGGGCAGGAGGTCGAACTGCAGCAGCGTGAGTTTGCCCTGCTCAGCTATCTACTCCAGCATAAGGGGCGGGTTATCTCCAAAATGATGATCCTGGAACAGGTCTGGGGCTATGATTTTGATCCCCAGACCAACGTGGTTGAAGCCTGTGTCTGCAGGTTGCGTGATAAAGTTGACAGCGAAAAAGATCAGCGCCTCATCCACACGGTCCGGGGGGTCGGCTATGTTTTGGATGAAAAAAGGTAAGCAACGTGCAGAATAAAATTTTTTCCACTGTCGTCAGACGCCTGACGCTTTCCTACACCCTGCTGTTCGGTGTGCTGTCGCTGGGAGCCTTTCTCCTTGTCTATGTCCATATCGCCCATAACCTGAATCAACAGACAGATGCCCGGTTGCGGGCCACCGTCCGTGAACTTATTAAGACCAGGGCGGAAGAAGGCCGTGGCGGCCTGCAGGAAGAATTTACCATTGAGTCCGCCGCCACAGGAACGGGAATGGTTTTCTTTCGATTACTCGATCCCGGCGGGCGGCCTGTTGTCACCTCAGACCTCAGCGCCTGGAAAGCGGTACATCACTCCCCCCTGTCCCTTCCTGAAAGCGGGGATCAGATCGATCGTCTTCATATCTCCGGGCATGACGTCCCCATCCGGATTATTACCGCCCGCCTGAAGGATGGCTTTTTTCTGCAGGCAGGGGTTGCAGACGACAAGGACGAGGTCTTGGAATCGTACCGGGAAACCTTCTCCACCGTTTTTCTGCTCATCCTTGTCCTGGGCGGCATCGGTGCTCATTTCATTGCCCGCCGGGCCATGGGCGGGGTGCATGAAGTGACCGAGGCGGCAGCCCGCATTGCAGGCGGTGATCTGGACCAGCCCATCAGCAGCGGCAACCGGGGCGAGGAGATCGAGGCCCTGGCTGCCATGTTCAACACAATGCAGCAACGAATCTCCGGTCTCATCAACGAGCTGAAAGGAGTGATCAATAACGTGGCCCATGACCTGCGGATGCCCATTACCCGGATGCGTGGCGCTGCGGAAACCACTCTGACCAGGGACGCGGACCTGCGGTCTTACCAGGATATGGCCGTAACCGTCATTGAAGAGAGTGACCGGTTGGTCGGCCAGATCAACACCATTCTGGAACTTGCCGAAATCGATGCCGGACTCAAGGTCATGCCCATGGCAGAGGTTGATCTGGCCCGGGTCGTGAACATGGCGGTGGAACTGTACCAGCCGGCTGCCGAAGAACGGGAGATCAGCCTGACGGTTCAGATCAAAAAACAGCCGTTTTTGATTACCGGCAACCTCAGTAGTCTACAACGCCTCCTGGCCAATCTGCTTGATAATGCAGTCAAGTTTACTCCACCAGGTGGAAAAATCACCATTGTCCTGGACTCTGAGGGAAAACATGGTGTTCTGTCCGTTGCCGATAACGGGCCGGGCATCCAGGCAAAAGACCAAAAACGTATCTTTGACCGCTTTTACCGTGGTGATGCCAGTCGTTCCATTTCCGGCAATGGCCTGGGCCTTGCCCTGGTGAGATCTATTGCCCAAAGGCACAACGGTTCTGCGACAGTGGACAGTGACGGAAAAAACGGCAGCTGTTTTGTTGTAAAACTCCCCTGTTGAATTCAACATTTTTTCTCCCACACCTCTCAGATCCCAACATTACCAAATGATAATGTTGGGATAATCTTCCGGTAATGTTCGTATGCTATGGTGTTCATAATTGTTGAGGTTGGGCCTTGATGTACCCTGGCGAACATCCTCAAGGTTTGTGCAAAATCAAGGATGACTGATATACTACCTGGAGAACGCGATGAATGTATCCTTTTTTACCTGGTTGCATGAAGGAGCCGGCAACCAGCCGGTAGTTGACTTTTTTTCTGTTATGGCAGCGGAACTCACCCCGTATCTCGTCATTGCCTGTATGGCGATATACTGGTTCACCACCGATCACAAGGGCAAGAGAGTTTTGCTGGAGGGGGCAGCGGTGGTGGCATTGGGGCTGCTCGTCAACCAGTTGATTGCGGTTTTTTACTTTCACCCCCGTCCCTACATGATGGGGCTCTGTACACCGCTTATCCCGCATGGACCGGAAACGTCATTTCCAAGCGATCATGCCACCCTGCTTTTCGGGGCAGCCTTTGCCCTGCTTTTTCGTTCAGGCTGGCAAGGTAAAGGTGCGCTGCTGCTTGGTATCGCCGTACTTGGGGCATGGGGACGGGTGTATACAGGGCTTCACTTTCCTTTCGATATGCTGGGGTCTTTTGGGGTGGCGCTCTTTGCTGTGTTTATCCTGTCCAGCATACGGCGGGCACTGATCCCGTTATACGACAAAATTATTCGTATTGTTAATCGCATTGAAGCCCTTATCACCAGAAAAGAGAGCCTCTCTTCATAGAACAGGAAAAACAGAATGGAACTATTACACACGCTTGTTGACTGGATCGTTCAGACTGTCGGCCACTGGGGATATCCCGGCATCATCGTTATGATGTTTCTGGAGTCCTCCTTCTTTCCCTTTCCCAGCGAAGTCGTTGTTCCTCCTGCCGGCTACCTGGCCGCAAGGGGTGAAATGTCCTTGACCCTGGTGATCCTGGCCGGAATTTCAGGCAGTCTGTCCGGGGCACTCTTCAACTATTGGCTGGCCGCTCTCTGGGGACGTCCTTTTTTTGAAAAATATGGCCGTTATGTGCTGGTGAGTGAAAAGAGCCTCGATAAGGCGGATCTTTTTTTTGCCAGACACGGGCATATCTCCACCTTTATCGGTCGGCTGCTGCCCGGCATCCGCCAATATATCAGCCTGCCCGCCGGGATTGCCCGCATGAACCTGCCCCTGTTCGCCGCTTTTACCGGTCTGGGCGCGGGACTATGGGTTATCGTTCTTGCCCTGGTCGGCTATTATATCGGCAACAATCAGGAACTGGTCAACCAGTATCTGCACCAGATAGCACTGGGTATTGGCGGATTTTCCGTGTTTCTGATTATCGGCTATGTCCTTATTACAAAGAGGCAGGGTGTTCGTCATGAGTGAAATCAGATCGGCCGGTCTGGCCCTTGGTGGCGGGGGTGTCCGTGGCTTAAGACATTGGCCCGGATCTCCGTCAAATATGTCCTGATCGGTTTTTTTCTTCTTGTTCTCATTACAGATGGCTTGTTGGAATATCTATATCAAAAAAAACAACGACTGGCTGGAAGCTGAACCAATAGACCGGGATGACCTATGCATGATTTTTTTCTCAACCTGACCACCTGGATCACCAGTCATCCGAACCTGGCCGGGTTTACAATCTTCATTACCTCATTTGCCGAGTCCCTCGCCTTTGTCGGACTGATCATGCCGGGTGCCGCCATGATGCTGACAGCCGGGGCCCTGATCGCCACCGGCGCGCTTTCATTCTGGCCGACCATGGGCTGGGCGGTCTGTGGCGCGGTGCTTGCCGATGGTTTGAGTTTCTGGATCGGGCATCGATTTAAAGATCATATCCGTTCTTTCAGCCTGTTTGCCCGCTATCCTGAAGTGTTGACCCGGGGAGAGGAATTTTTTAATCGCCATGGCGGCAAGTCGGTTTTCTTTGGCCGATTTGTCGGGCCGGTCCGGCCGGTGATACCCATTGTTGCAGGAATGATGGGCATGGGGCATACACGGTTTACTGTCTACAACATTTTATCGGCCCTTGGCTGGGCACCGGCTTACCTTCTTCCGGGCATGGCCTTTGGTGCCTCCCTGGCCCTGGCAGGCGAGGTGGCGGAACGCCTGGCTATTCTGTTGGTTCTTTTAATGCTGCTTGGCTGGCTGGTCTTCAGTGTTTTTCGCAGAGGGGTTCTCTTTCTGTTCACCCATTGGCCGGTGTGGGAGAAAAGGCTTATCAACCGGATCAATAAGCGGCCGGTTCTTCAGCGCTGGCTGGGAGGATTCTTTGATAAAGACAGCTCACTCATCAGGCCGTTGATCCTGCTGATCATCATCTTTGTCGCCGCCAGCTGGCTCTTTTTAGGTATCACAGAAGATGTAATGACTGGTGATCCCCTGGTCCGGTCGAGTAAGTCGCTGTATCATCTCTTGCAGGGATTTCGTACGCCATGGGGTGATCTCATCATGGTTGGAATGACCATGTTAGGCGATGCTGCGGTAACCGTCCCCCTTGTTCTTGCGGCCCTGTTCTGGCTGCTGCTGAAAAAAGATCGCTATAGTGCGCTCTTTTTGACTGTTACCGCGACTGTCGGCTTTCTGCTGGTCACCGGGGTCAAACAGATGACGAAAATTCCCCGTCCGGTAGACATGTATGGCGGTGCAGTCCATTGGGCCTTCCCCTCCAGTCATGCCACCATGTCACTGGTGATCTTCGGGTTTCTGGCCATGCTCTGCAGTCGAGAGATGACTGTTAAAAAACGCTGGCTCCCCTTTGGCCTGGCACTTTTTCTGATCCTTGGTATCGGGTATTCCAGGTTATATCTTGGCGCCCACTGGCTCTCTGATGTTGTCGGCGGCTTCAGCCTGGGTACGGCCTGGCTCATATTAATGACGGTTGCTTTCCTGCATGGTAAACGCGCATGCAGAAGTCAGGGCTTGTTTCGTTTTTCACTTATACTTTTTATTCTGGCGGCTGCAGTGCACTGGTCAAGCGGCTTTACCATGAACATGCTCCGCTACCAGCAGCAGCACCCAACCACCAGGATCTCAACCAGCCAGTGGCTTGAACAGGGCTGGCAACAGCTTCCCGCCTGGAGGATCGATCTTGGCGGGGAAAAAGAGCAGATGCTGAATCTCCAGTATGCGGGGAGGTTAGCAGATCTGCAGGTCAGGCTCGAACAGACCGGCTGGATAAAACCTCTCGCCCTGACCCCGGCAACAAGTCTGCACTGGCTCATGAAAAATCCCACTATCAGGGATCTGCCGATTCTTCCCCAGGTCAACGATGGACGAAACGAAAAACTGTTACTGATTCACACCCTGCCCGAATCAAAGGCGACGTTCATGGCCCTGCGATTCTGGCCGGCTGACGTTGTGCTTGATGGTTCGACACCCCTCTGGGTTGGAACTCTCTCGACAATGAATATTCGCAGTTATCTAAATCTGATTCATCTGCCCAGGACCGAGTCCACTCGTAACCCTGTTCCCCTGTTACCTGCACTATCCGGAATGGAGACTCATCTGCAGGCGGTCAGAACCAATCATGTGTTGTTGATTGAGGACAACAGCAACAGGTTGCCATGAAAAAACATCATTTCTTCCTCGAACTGTTTGTCCACGTTATTTAATCTCTGTTCCTAACCGATTTCAAATTCCTGGTGCAGCTCGGGCATCTCCACTCTGGTATTGTGCAGCAACCCTCCAAATGTCGCCATCGCCTTTTCTTCTCCGTGGACCAGGATAGTCATTTCCGGCTGACCGGTATGGCCGTGCCAGTCCAGTAGTTGCTGTTGATCCCCGTGGGCTGAAAACCCACCGATAGTGTAGATCTGCGCATTGA
>DRKH01000018.1 GCA_011051825.1 Desulfobulbus sp. | reverse complement strand
TGATACAAGGGATACCATCGCTGAATACCAAAGGGTATTACGAACCCAGCGAATTTGTGATGAATTTACTGGGTTCTGCAATCCGGATGAACAAGCGATGTTATCCCTGATTTGTGAAAAGCTGAGCTTTGTACGTAATCAGGAAGGTGAAAGAAATGGCTAAAAATATCATCCTGATCGGATTCATGGGGGTCGGCAAGGGGCGCACCGCTCGCGCCCTTGCCGACCGGACCCGAAGATATACCGTTGATACCGATGATCTGATCGAGACCATGGTCAAGATGAAGATCCGGACAATTTTTGCAGAACATGGCGAACCGTATTTCCGGGAGCTTGAACAGCGGACCGCAGACTGGCTGAGAAAAAACGTCAGCAATACCATTGTCTCCACCGGCGGCGGTTTTTTTCAGGTCAACAATATTTCAAAGCTCGGCAAGATTGTATATCTGCATTCAAGCGTTGAGGGGATCCTGGAGGCAATCATGGCCCACCCCAAGGCGGAAAAAAAGATAAAAAAACGTCCCCTGCTCCAGGATCTCGACCAGGCAAGGGCCCTGTTTAAACAGCGATTGCCCCTGTACAGAAAGGTTTCGGATATTGAAATTTCCGTGGAAGGGCGGACCATCGAAGACGTGGCCGATGAACTGCAAAAGAGAATAAAAAAACTATAATAGCGCAGGTATGGACAGAACAGTACCGTATGTCAAGGGAGAAGATCCGGACCGGGATGCCTGGTTTACAAATTTTTACACTGAAAACCATCTTGCCTACGAAGCCTTTCCGGACATGGTGGCCTCGCCGGAGCAGTTGAATTTTATCATTCACATGGACGGGGAACCGTTTTACTACCCCTGTTCCGATGAGCTGTTTGCCGCTATTATTGAAAAACGGGCCGACAGCCTGCTCACCACGGCCTATATGGAGATCTGGAACCGGCTGGAAAGGTTGGTCAGAGCGGTCATTACAGATAGCTTTAAACAACGGTTTCTACTCAGTCTGCTCTCTATAAAATTTCAACATGAGACCTCTTCCAAGGTGCAGCTGCCCGGGAGAATGGAAAAGAGACTGCTTGGTATCTTTACCACCATCAGTGAGGTCAGCAGGCCGCTTGCGGTGGAAAAAGAAAGGGAAAACCGGCGGGTGGCCACCTTTCTCGAGAGTGCAACCTTCCAGGAGCATATTAATTCCCTGGACGGGCTGGATATCCGGGCCAGCACCACCCTTGATGAGCTTGACCTCAGCCTGCACCTGCTGCGTCTCCGCCGCTTACTCCTGCTTTCATCCCTGTCCGTACTCTGGCACTCGGATACAGGGCCTGACCCTGAGCAACTTGAGCAGGTTTTGAACCAGTCTCTTGGTTCGGAGGGATGGGACTGGCTCTGCGGCTGGCTCAAAGACGTGCTTTCAGGAAAACGCAGGCCGTATGTTCTCTGGATTGGCGGCCGCAGTGGAGAAATAGTCGTTGACCTGGCCATTATCCGCTTGCTGATGAAGATGGGGATCAAGGTCATCCTTGCCGTCAAGCACGGGTTTTTCTTTAACCGGATTTCCTATGTTGACCTCCTGGAAGATCCGGTTCTGGAAGTCCTGCTTGAAGATGCTGATTTTATAGCTGATCAAAAAATTTCAAAAAACAACCTCCTCAGCCACCTGGCCAGCGACAACCGGCTGCTGGTGATCTCGGACGGCACCCAGGAACAGTTTAACCCCCTGCTCACCTCGGTCACCTTTGCCCGTGCCTTCAAAGAGGCGGACCTGGTCATCAGTCGCTGCCCCGGCAGTCGTGAATGTATAAACAATCACTTTCAATTTACCCGGGATCTGGTCTCTATAGTCAGTCACGAGCCGGGCGTTGTCGATATTTTTCGTAAACCACACCATCCCGGTGCCATCCGGTTTTCCGAGGTCGCCCTCCGCCGCAAGGCGGAACAGTTGATCCAGGATGTCCGCAGGGAAAAGGAGCAGGGCAAGGCCTGCATGTTTTATTCGGCAATTGTCGGTTCCATTCCGGGGCAGCTGGACATGGCAAAAAAAATACTGAATGTGTTTGTTGATCATTTGCGCGCAACGCTCCATAATGTCGTTGTTATTAACCCTGGAGAGCACTTTGAAGAGGGCATGGACGCCGATGATATCATGTACATGTGGGAGATTTTTCAACGGTCAGGCGTTATCGATATCTGGCGCTTTCAATCGGTTGCCGATATTGAAAAGGCCTTTGATCTCATGGGCGAAAAGGTTCCCCCCGAATGGACCGGAAAGGATGCCACCTATTCCACCGGCTGTACCAAGGAGATGGAAATCGCCAAGGATATGCAGAAAAAATATCCTGAAATGCAGATTATCGGTCCTTCCTGGGAAAAATTTCTGCGCCGGCGGGAGTACGGAGTCGGCAAACTGTATGACCGGGCCCTGGCTGATGGAGACTGATGGAGATTAACCGGGTCTTTCCCTGACAGCAGATGAGGTCTTGGAAGAAAAATTTGTAAACAGGTCTGGTTTTAGCATATACTCCTGTAAGAATGTGTATTTTTCATGCAATATGGAAACAGCAAGAGGTTCGCTCACAGGATTATGGGTATATCAAAAAAATCACTCGTTCTTACCGCCTTTCTCTGGGCCCGATGCTTTCTGCCGGTTCACGCCCAAACACCTCCGCCTGACACTCTGGCGGATCCACTCATAGAGATGGATCTTGAATCACTCATGGACATAGAGGTCTACTCGGCCTCCAAAAAGACCCAACGACTCAGTGATATAAGTTCCGCCGTCTTTGTCATCAACCAGGACATGATCCGCCGCTCAGGTCTGACTGAACTTCCTGAAATTCTTCGCCTTGCTCCCGGGGTGCAGGTCTCCCGTATCAACGGAAATGCCTGGTCGGTCAGTATCCGCGGCGGCAGCGGCCGTTATGGTGACAAACTGCTGGTAATGATCGACGGCCGTTCCATCTATACCCTGCTCTTTGCCGGGGTGTACTGGGAAGATCAGGATCTGGTCCTGGCGGATATCGACCGGATCGAGGTCATTCGCGGCCCCGGCGCCGCTATCTGGGGAGCCAATGCCGTCAACGGGGTGATCAACATCATCACCAAGACGGCAGCAGAGACCCAGGGGACCCATATCAATGTGGTTGCCGGAACCGTCAACTCCCCCCTGACCGGAATACGCTACGGCGGTACAATCAACGACAAGGCCCATTACCGCGTAAGTGCGAAATATCGGCGACAGACCAGGTTCGACCGGCCGGACGGATCGGAAAATTATGACGGTCTCCAGGTCGGGCACGGCAGTTTTCGTGCGGACTGGGAACCGAGTTCCCGAGACGGTTTCAGCCTTCAGGGGGGCATGTTTGACAGCACGGTGGAGGAAAACATGGTTGAGGTCTTTCCTGCACCGCCATACAGCACGCTGGTCCGCAAAGATGATGACAGCCGGGGCTGGAACCTGGTCGGTTCCTGGAGCCGGCAGATCCGTACCGGCAATCAGGTCGATCTCAAAATGTACTTTGATGATGCCCATCGTGACTCGTTTTTCTACTCCTCGGACCTGGACACCTTTGATCTGGCCCTGCAGCATCAGCTTGCGGTCGGCAGCCGGCACAATGTAATCTACGGCTTCAGGTACAGGTATGTCACAGCTGAAATAGAGGGGAAAACCAACTTCAAGGTCGCCCATAACAACCGCACCGACTACCTCTACAGCTTCTTCTTTCAGGATGAAATCGCCCTGCTGAAAAAGGAGCTTTTCCTGACCCTGGGCAGCAAGTTTGAATATCAGAGCTTCACCGGTTCTGAAGTGCAGCCGACACTGCGCATGCTCTGGAACGTCAATGACAGTAACAGCCTGTGGGCCGCTGTTTCCAGGGCGGTCCGCAACCCCTCCATTGGTGAGCAGGAGATGACCCTGGAAGGCGGATATATACCGGTGGACGGGAATCCCGACCAGTTGGTCGGTTTCTGGGTGGTCGGCAATCCGGATCTGGATTCCGAGACCTTAGTGGCCTATGAGGCCGGCTTCCGCAGTGAACTGACACCTGTTTTCAGTGTGGATGTCGCCCTGTTCTATAACCAGTATGACAATGTGCGCGGCTTTGAGCTGCTGCCGTCATCTCCTGCCCTCGAACCGGTACCCCACTTGCGTACCGGCATGAAGATGGCCAACAATGTCTCCGGGCACAGCTATGGAATTGAACTGACTGCCGACTGGAAACCGATCAACGCCCTCAGATTCCGGGCTGACTATTCAACTATCCGGATTGAAACCGATGAGATACCCGGGAGCGCGGATTTCCTGAACGAGGAGTTCGCAGGGCGGGTACCCGAAGCACTCTATACGTTTTCCATGGATTGGACGCCAAGGCCCGACATGGACCTGGGCATGTACCTCTATGGTGCCTCACGGCTGGAGTATCCGGTCGAGCCGGTGCCGGAATATATCCGGTTGGATCTTCGTCTTGCCTGGCGTCCCTTGAGCGGCGTTGAGCTCAGCCTGGTGGGCAGGAATCTTTTTGATTCCAAACATACCGAATACCCCTCAACCGATGCCCTGCTCAACAGTGATGTTCCGTTAAGCATCTATGCCGGGCTGACACTCGATTTCTAGGTGAACAACGCCATGTTCTCTCATTGCTTTCTACGACCCGTGCTCCTGTTCTGCTTCGGGTTGCTGCTGGTCTTTCAGCCTGATCAGGTCATTGCCGGCCGACAGGCTGAAGAGGCGCAGCTGAAAGCAGCTTATATTTATAATTTCGGCAAGTATGTCACCTGGCCGGCAAAGATGGCGACCGGTCCTGTAAAAATCTGCCTTCTCGGTCGCCAGGACCCCATGGCCGGGTCCTTGGGCAAACTTGCAGGAAAAACAATCAGAGACAGGGATGTAACCTTCGACGTTCTGGATTCCGTCTCAGCCAAAACCGACTGCGAGGTTCTCTTTATCAGTCATAGCCGACAGGAGCAACTTGCGGGTGTCCTGGCCCAACTTGCAGGTCATGGGGTCTTGACCGTTTCCGATATCCAGGGTTTTGCCGGTAGAGGAGGGATGATAGAACTGGTTAAAAAGAAAAATAAAATCCGGTTTATAATTAATATAGACAGTGTGCGCAGGGCTGGTTTGATTATCAGTTCCCGTCTGCTCAGTCTTGCAACCGTTCTGTCCGGAGAGCAAAAGCCATGAAGCACTGGTTTGCAAATCTCTCCATTCGACTGAAGTTGATAATCAGTCTTTCCGCTCTTGCCCTGGTCCTGCTGGTAACATCAAGCACGGTTTTTTTTATCAGAGACGTTCAGGCGACCCGGGCAAATCTGCTCCATACCCTGTCTACCCTCGGCAAACTGATCGCTGCCGAAACCGTCCCGGCCATGGAATTTGACGACTCCCAGGCCGCAACTGAAAATCTTGCCCGCCTGGCCACCTTTTCCTCTATTGTTTCGGCTCGAATATACACGGCGGAAGGAGCGCTTTTTGCCTCATACAGCCGCCCGAACGCAAAGAAAATGCTTCCTGCCGACCTGGATTTCTGGCATGAAGAGGAACATAACAAGCTCTCTTTTGAGGCACTCGGCCTCATACATATCCGTATTCCCATTGTATCCGGCGGCAGGGTGACCGGCTCTATCCATCTGATTGATGATCAACGGGATGTGCATCAGATTATCAAGGGGCATATCCAGCTGACCCTGCTGATCACGGGCGGTCTGTTTCTTCTTGCCTTTATTACCGCCA
Source organism: Desulfobulbus sp. (assembly GCA_011051825.1). Classification (GTDB taxonomy): domain Bacteria; phylum Desulfobacterota; class Desulfobulbia; order Desulfobulbales; family Desulfobulbaceae; genus DRLX01. Next base: position 71 of record DRKH01000018.1, on the reverse strand, counting down.
TGTATCTGTCGAGAATGCTGGCCGGTCCCCTGCAGAGGCTGACCGAAGTGGTGGCCGATGTTGCCGGCAGG
>DRKH01000017.1 GCA_011051825.1 Desulfobulbus sp. | reverse complement strand
CTTATCTACCTCTCTGCACGGTCAGGCCTGATTCACATAGGAATCACTATAGTTCACAGGCCTGACTGCACAGATATGGAGCACTCCTAAACAGTTACAGGTGGTGGTTGGGCTAGTTCTCTGCCCCTACCTGAATAGTTACCAACTATAAAGCAAAAAAACGGCCATGTGCTTGAGGGAAAGTCGCCCCTGCCCACAAGAACAAAACCGGCAGGGCAGGACCAGATGAGTGTAGATTCCGAATTTTCAGGTCACAGCCACAACAGATAGCGTAGACTTCGAACAAGGAAAAACAGCATATGGAAAAAAGTTCAGCCCGCAGTTGTAACTGGCCACAGGATTTGTAACCACCTGTTTCATCTACCTTAAACCTGTAAGCGCTCAGGGGTGCCGTCGATTCGAGCAGGCGCGACTGGCCGCAGGTAGCGGAGCAAAGCGGAGACTCCGATAGCCCCTCTATGCGGGCATTCGCGCCTGCTCGAAGAGGTAAGCGAGGGACGAGACGCCGTGCGGTGCCCCTGAACACTTACCCGCAGTTCTATGCGCAGCAGGCAGTAACAATACTCTCTTCTTAATCCTGAGGCCGGACCGACGGATCAATCCCGGCAGCCCGGCAAAAAACCTCAAGGTTCTTCTCACTTCTTTTTGGCTCTCTTCATTATAATAATCATGCTTTTTTTCAGCAGATTGACCGCATGGTATGCATGGTCGATTTCATCATTGGATTTACCGGGATCAGTATAGTCCATGGTGGTTGATAACTTACCCTTGGCAACTGCTGTTGCATCGTTGGTCAGGTTGACCAGACGCTTGATTATTACCCGTTTGGTGAAAATGAAATTCAACAGGAAGGCAAGAACCAGCAAAGTGATGGCGATCGGGTTTGACATGATCGGCAGAATGCCCTGCCAGGTGATCGCCGGCAGCTTGACGCTGATAATTCCGCGAACATCACCTACTTTGTAGCCAAACGCCTTGTCACTGCCATACTTTGCAATAACCTCAGGAGGCGCATCTTTCGGATTGCCATGGCACTTCAGGCAGCCTTTTTTAACAAAAATCGGTCGGGCATATCGATAGGTATTCCCCTGGTATCCATCCACATAAGTTAAGTCACGATCACTTTTAAAAGCGGCAATGGCACTGCTTTCGAAAGCATCCGGTTTGTTGGCGGGTTGGCGATATTCATCACTGGTGACCAGAAATGTTGCCCGCAATGCCGTCTTATTGGCGATGGTGGACAGTTCCCTGGTTGCCAGGGCAGGATTTTTACCATAAAAGCTGCCATGGGCCGTTTTTTTCTCGGCAAGAAAATCCGTAAAACCCGGGGCAAGCTTGTCCACCCAGATCATTCCGGTACCGGCGACCCAGGCCCGAAATGATATAACCTGATCGGCAACGGCTTCCGCTTCATTGCGCAGGACCTGATCACGCAGCGTGGTGAGGCCGGCAACAAACGACCCGGCAACCAGGGCCAGTGTCACAAAAAACACCAGGCTGTATTTCATCTGAATACTCATTTTTTTTCCCACGGCTTCTACCTCTCTTCTTTGACAGTTGTTTCTCAATTTCTAACAAGAACTACTCATATCTACAGTATGAAATCACATGAACGACCAAACCTCCAAGAAAAAAAAACATCCGGGATACATTGTCGGCGTCATAAGAAGACTCATCATCGATGGTTCTTGACGTAGAGTTGCAGTTTCCAGGGGCCGTCCAAGAGTACCGTTTTGATAGGCATTGCGTTCAACTTTTGACTGAGCTATAGTTTGCGGACTATACCTTTTCCCAGCACCCTCAAATGGAGTTATCATGAAACTTTCTTTCCATGGAGCCGCCCGCGGCGTAACCGGATCCTGCCATCTTGTAGAATGCCGGGGAAAACAGCTGCTTATCGACTGCGGCATGTATCAGGGGCACAGAGAACTTGAAGAAGACAACAGGGGCGACTTCGGCTTTAATCCGGCTGATATCGACTTCCTGCTCCTGACTCATGGCCATCTTGATCACTGCGGCCGTATCCCACTGCTGGTAAAACGGGGATTCACCGGCAAGATCGTCTGCACGGCGGCGACCAGAGAACTGGCCCGTCTGGTCATGTTGGATTCCGCCCATATTCAGGAAGAAGAAGCGGAGTATCGCAATAGAAAAGCAGCAGGAAAGGAAGAGGAAAGCGAGATCATCGAACCTCTGTACGATACGCTGGACGCGCTCAACAGTATGGATTACTTTGTCGACCTGGCCTCGCTGAGCCAGCCCCGGGACATTGCACCGGGTATCCGCATCACCTTTCTCGATGCCGGTCACATCCTGGGCTCTGCCTCTATCCTCCTGGAACTCGAAGAAAATCACAGCCATCGCCGGGTTCTGTTTTCAGGTGATCTCGGTTATGGCGGCCGAGCAATCCTCCGCGACCCGACCATACCGCCCAAGGCCGATATTGTGGTCATGGAAACCACCTATGGTGACCGGCTGCACAAGCAGCTGCAGCCCTCCATTGAAGAGCTGTACAGTGCCATTAACGAAACCCTGGACCAGGGCGGCAACGTTCTGATTCCCAGTTTTGCCCTCGAACGGACCCAGGAAATTCTCTACTACCTGCGTGAGGGCATGGAGCAGGGACTGGTTCCGGAGAAAACCCGGGTTTTTCTCGACTCACCCATGGCCATATCCGCCACCAGGATCTTCCAGCGTCATCCCGAATGCTTTGATACCGAGACATGGGCGGTCTACCAGGGAGGACAGGATCCCTTTGCCCTGCCCGAACTCCACTTCACCAGGGAAACCGCAGCCTCGATCGGACTGAAACAGGTGAAAGGCGCAGTTATTATTGCCGGCTCAGGTATGGCTACCGGAGGCCGTATCCGCCACCACCTGCGTCATAACATCTGGCGCAAGGAAGCAGCCGTCATCTTCGTCGGCTATGCAGCCCAGGGGACGCTGGCCAGACAAATCATTGACGGGGCGAAAACAATACGGATTTTCAGAGAAAAGATTGCGGTCAATGCGCAGATCTACACTATCGGTGGGTTTTCAGCCCACGGGGATCAACAGCAACTACTGGACTGGCACGGCCATACCGGTCAGCCGGAAATGACTATCCTGGTCCACGGAGAAGAAAAGGCGATGGCGACATTTGGAGGGTT
>DRKH01000016.1 GCA_011051825.1 Desulfobulbus sp. | reverse complement strand
GTGGTTTCATGGGCCCTCCAGGTATGCATCCGGCTTGCAACATGATGCAGGGCGGCGGTCCGATGATGATGGGAGGAGGTCCTCACCATCAGAAAGGACAGCTCTAATCCGATTTTAATCAATATCGTAACTGTTCAGGAGCACCCCACGGAGTCTACGCTTACCTCTCTGCACGGTCAGGCCTGATTCACATAGGAATCACTATAGTTCACAGGCCTGACTGCACAGATATGGAGCACTCCTGAACAGTTACAGGTGGTGGTTGGGTTAGTTCTCTGCCCCTACCTGAATAGTTACTCAATATCCTCTAATACGTTTCAATCTGCCCCCAGGTCCTGTCCGGTTTCCCCTCCATTTTTTCCGGGCAGGGCCTTTTTTCAAAAGAATCATGTCTCCCGCTCCCCAGTGGCCCACATCCCATTTCTACATCATATTTTCAGGATCAACATCAACAGCGAGTTGCACGGACTGGCGACATATTTTTGATTCAGCACCAAGCAGCTCATCACAGAGACGATGAAGAGCCACGATATCATCGCTTTTCAGTAACAGCTGGTAGCGATACCGATCCCTGAGCATGGCAAGCGGTGCCGGTGCAGGCCCGAGTATTTCTATTTTTTGATTGCCCCTGTGCTGGTGGAGAAATCGACGGATATTTTCTGCAGTCTGCTGAACCCGCCCTTCCTGTTTCCCGCTGCAGCGAATATTGACCAGACGTGAAAACGGAGGATAGCCCAGCTCGCTGCGATCCGTAACCTCCTGCTCGTAAAAACCAACATAATCATGATCAGCGGCAAAACGGACCGCATAATGACCGGGCTGATGGGTCTGAATGATAACCCGGCCGGGCAGCTCTCCCCTGCCCGCCCTGCCCGTTACCTGGGAGAGCAGCGAAAAGGTGCGCTCAGCCGCCTTGTAATCGGGCATATTCAAACCACTGTCGGCCAGGACCACACCGACCAGGGTCACATGGGGAAAATGCAGCCCCTTGGCGATCATCTGGGTGCCGATCAGGACATCAATATTCCGGTCGCGGACGTCTTTGAGCAGGGCCAGGTAATTCTTCCGTGTTCCGGCCGTATCACTGTCCAGTCGTGCAACCCGGGCGTGGGGCAGAATCTGGGTAACCTCATTTTCAATACGCTCGGAACCAATGCCCAGGGGCACGACTTTACCGGTCCGGCATCCAGGGCAGACAATATCCGTGGGCAGGGTATAGCCGCAATAATGACAGACCAGTTGGTTTAACCCCCGATGCAGGGTCATGGAAACCTGACAGTGGCGGCAGCGAATCACATGGCCGCAGTCCCTGCACAGCAGAAAAGAGGCATATCCTCGACGGTTGACAAATAAAAGACTCTGCCGGCGCTGCTCCATGTTCTCTTTCAGAGCCTCAATCAACGGGTCTGAAAAAAACAGATCCGGCCTGGACTTTTTAATGGAGGTTAAATCGATAACCGTAACCTCGGGCAGCTTTCGATCGGCCACCCGCCGGTTCATGGTCAACAGGGTATATTTTCCCGACCGGGCATTGTGAAAACTGTTGACCGACGGCGTTGCCGAGCCCAGCAGGACCGGGCAGTCGGCATATCGTGCCCGCAGGACCGCAACATCACGTCCGTTATAGCGCAGGTGGTCATCCTGCTTGTAGGAGGACTCATGCTCTTCATCGACAATGATCAACCCAAGATCGCTAAGCGGAGCAAAGACAGCCGAACGGGCACCAATGACCACCTGCACCTTACCCTGTTCGATGCGCTGCCATTCATCGAGCCGTTGCCCTGCCGTCAGGCCGCTGTGCAGCACGGCCAGGGTATCGCCGAATCGTGAATAAAAATGCCCTTCAATCTGCGAGGCCAGAGCAATCTCCGGAACCAGCACCAGCACCGTCTTTTTCAGGGCGAGCGCCTGTTCCGTTGCCTGTAGATAGACCTCGGTTTTACCGCAGCCGGTGACGCCGAACAGGAGAAAGGTTTCAAATTTTTCCGCTTTGACCGCCGGCAAAAGACGACTCAACACCTGCTGCTGTTCTTCGGTCAACTGCTCCGGCCGCTCCGTGAACAGGGGACGATCACCGAAGGGGTCGCGATAAATGCGGCGCTCACCCATTGTCAGAACATTTTTCGCAATAAGCGTTTTAGCGGCCTTGGCGGTCCCGGAATAAAGCCGGTTCAAGTCACGCCGGCTCACAGGCTTACCGCCGCCGGTAAAATAGAGCCGACAGAAATGCTCAAGCAGAGTCAGCTCCGCCTTACCGGGATCTATGGGGATATGCTCCAACAGCTGCTGCAATGTTTCTTCAGCCGTTGAGAGTTTTGAAACCTCTAGATTGCGGGCAGGATCGGGGCATAGATTAAAAACAACTTCCTTTTTACTGCGAACTCTTTCCGTAGTCAGGACCTGTTCAATGACCAGCAGGCCCTGCTGTTCCCATTTCTTCAACCTGCGCTGGACGGTAATCTTGCGCCATATACGGGCGACGGTTCCCTTGTCCAGCTCGCCGTCGCTCAGAAGTTTTTCCATCCAGGTGGCGGATCCGAATTTCTTATCCGTTTTCAACTCCTCCGGGCAGTCCCGGCCTTTAGCGGTCAGCCGGATAATCCTGCCGCTGCCTGCGGTCATCCCGCCGGGCAGGGCTGTGCGGATAACCTCGCCTACGGGATGGTGATAATAATCGGCAATCCACCTGAACAGCGGAATCATAGCGGCCGGGAAAATGGGACGGGTGTCGAGCAGGTCGACAATGGGCCTGATCACGAGCTTCTTTGCACCGGGACGAACCTCAGGCCTGTCCGCCGGTCCCAGGACGTAGCCGGTGACAAGCCGATTGCCCAGAGGCACCAGCACCCGCAAACCGGGGCTTAGAGTCCCCGCATGTTCTATCGGCTGGTCATAGGTCAGAGTGGTTGCTAAAGGGGCAACAACAGCTACTTCATACAACGACATCGAAGCCCCCAAAAGAGCGGAAGAAAAAAATCAGGACGGCACGGAGCACTTGCCACCGGCACAGATGGTTTGCAGGTATTCCTTAAACGGGCCGCCCAGGGTCGGATGCTCCAGAGAAAAATCAACAATTGCTTTTAAATAGCCAAGTTTATCACCGGCATCATAGCGGTTGCCGATAAACTCATAGGCATACATTCCCCTGCGGATGGACAGGGCCTGCAGGGCGTCGGTGAGCTGGATTTCACCACCATGGCCGGGTGTGGTCTTGCTCAGCAGATCAAAGATTTCCGGCATGAGCAGGTAACGACCAATGATAGCCATGTCCGAGTCCGACGTCCCCGGGGCCGGTTTCTCCACCATCCGCTTGACTTTAAAGGTGCGGTCCTGTTCGGTTTCTTCACCTTCGATGATACCGTATTGAAAGGTCTGATCTTTGGGGACCCGCTGAATGGCGACAATGGATTCTCCAACCTCATTATAGAGCTCTATCATCTGCTTGCAGCAGGGCACCTTGCTGCGGACAAGATCATCACCGAGCAGGACCAAAAACGGTTCATCACCAATAACATTGCGGGCCATCCAGATGGCATGACCAAGACCAAGCGGCTCCTTCTGGCGCACGGAAACCACATCAATCAGGTTGGAGATATTGGCCAGTTCTTCCCTGAGGGTGGATTTATTTTTTTCCTTTAAAACCGTGTCCAGTTGGAAATCATAGTCAAAATGATTTTCAATTGCGGATTTGCCGGCACTGGTAATCAGCACCACCTCTTCAATACCGGAGGCCACGACCTCTTCAACGATATATTGAATGGTGGGACGGTCGACAATGGTCAGCATCTCTTTTGGAATTGCTTTGGTGGCCGGTAAAAATCTGGTTCCCAAACCGGCCACAGGGATGACCGCCTTTCGTATTTTTTTCATATTGTGTACCTTTCAATAGACAATTTTCAGATGTTATCTGAGAGGATTTCCGGTATAGATTGCATGGCTGTATTTCTACTTTGTCACATTTTTATCTAAAAATGGCGCTGAGCGCCTGGATGCAACACAGCACCGCAGAGCGGTGCTGCAAGAGTGGTCTTGTTCCACCGCTCTGCAGCTAAACGAGTG
>DRKH01000015.1 GCA_011051825.1 Desulfobulbus sp. | reverse complement strand
GGTGAGGTGTAATGTGGACATTTAGAGAAGTGATCTGATTGCATGCAACCGCAAGCGTAGCAGGGCTACGTTGAGGATTGCATAATTGAAGATCGCTTTTCTAAATGTTCAAAGTGCGCCTCAGAATGCGAAGTTATTGTTGAGCAAGCCCTAAGTACCGATTATGAATTAAAAAAGGCTCCTGCGCTTACCGATTCAGGTTATTGCCAGAGATTTCGCCTGTCCCAGGCCTCACGGCAGGCCTCTTTGCCATCCGCCGGTATTGCCCTGGAAAATATTCGTCGCAGGGGAACATGGACCGGGCTGGTGATAAAAGAAGTGACCGTACCGGCCATACGGATCATATTGATTTTAACCCCGAGATCATCAAAACTTCCGTTGACCATGACCGGGGTGGCCAGACTGAAAAATTCTGGTTTTTTGGCCTTGGGTGCGGCCTTGACGGCAAGAGTCCTGTTCTTGAAATTAATCGTTGCCTCCCCTTCAATACTCATATTGGTGGTATCAATAAAGATGCTCCTTTCCCGCATCACCCCGTCTTTCATGACAAAACCGGCCACCAGGCAGTTGATAACGGAATTGGGCCTGCCATCCGTTTCTCTGGCGAGAGAAGACAACAGATTAACGGCCCACATATCAACAAGACCGGCATCAAAATTTTCCGGGATAAAGGCAAAATCCAAGTGGCCCCGGCCGTTGGCCATCAACTGATCGAGCAAAGGGGCGGCGGCATCAAGCTGCAGGTCCAGATAAAGCTGTCCCCCCATCCTGCTTTCCGGTTTGATGCGCCGGCCCAGAATACCAAAGTCGAGATTTTTAATCTTTGAAAGCAAATGGATACGGGCATGATTCGCCGTGGGAAGGTAAGAGAATTCGGTATGGATCGTCCCGTCTGCAAGCGTAAGGTCCAGCGGATCAACGGAAAAACGCCCATCCTTAAGACCGACTTCAAGCCTGCCGCTGCCCAGAAAGTCGTTACCGGACATGACCTTGTCCAGCCTGATTTGAAGATGGGCATCGGTTCGAGACAGGGTCTCCTGCGACAGAAGAGAGGCAACTTTTTCACGGCTCTGCCCTTTCTCTTTTCCGGTCGTCTTCGAGTCCGACCTTTTTTCCTCTCTTTTTTCCGGAGAAGAATTGCCCTCCGGGCTCCAGTCACCGATATCAAAATCATTCATTTGCAACAGGCTGCTGACCAGCTTCATTTCGGCAACCGGTTTATCACCGGCCATGTCCAGATGCAGGCTGCCGGACAAATCACTGGTGCCGACCTGTATCTTAAGGCCGGAAAGATCATAGCCGCTCTCCTGCATGGTAAAACGTGCCTTCAGGCTATATGGGCCAAACGGAGGCAGGTCAACCCCGAACAGTTGATTCAGGTCATCCAGGCTTTTTCCCCGGATCGTCATTCCCAAAGTGAGCTCCTTATTCCTGACCGGCAGGACCAGTTTACCCTTTAACTCCAGCCTGGTACCCGCCGCCTCTACTTTAACGGCAACCGGGAGACTGCGGGGTTCTCCAACATAGTTGACCAGTTCCATCCCCTGGATGGCGATAGTGACAGGAGTAGTAGCAATAGAGCCGGCAAGCTTGAGAGCTACGGGTTTTCCGGACAGGGCACTGACCTCTCCCCTGTCAATAGCGATGGGAACTCCATCACCGTTACCGGCACCGTGCAGGATGTAGCTGCCGCCCTTCAGGCTGAACCGCATGTTTGACTCGGTAACAAGTTTACGCAGGCTGTCTCCCCGCAGATTGAGCTTGAGTGCGAGTTCATCGGTCTCGGCTTCCACCCCTTCCGCCACCCGCAGCGAGGATAAAAGCCCCCCGATATCCACATCGGTCAGAGTCAGGTCAAGATCGAGCTTTGGTTCACTGTTGTCCCGGCCCAGAGCTCCTTTGGCAGTAAAAGGACTGTTGGCAAGGGTACCGGAGAGAACAAGAGGATACATCCGCAACCTGGGATGAAAGTCTTCAAGGGCTCCACCTTCAATGGTAAAGTTGTATGCTTTTTCCTGAACCATTCCTCTGCCTTTCAGCCGAAGCGGTTCTCCCTGCCCGGCTGTGCCGGTAAGTTCATCCAGAGAAAAGGTAAGCATCTGATCCAACGAGTTGTCGCGATAGGTAACCCGAATGTCCTGCATGGACAACACATCAAGGGCCTGCAAGCCGATTCCCCCGGGCTGGGCCGCGACGGTTGTTTCCGGCTCAGGCGGGATCGTTCCGCCTGTATCAAACTGCCAGTTACTTACACCGTCCTTGTTGGTTTCCAGGTGCAGGTTTACCTTTACACAGCTCATTTCCCCAATATCAATCCGCTTTTTCAGGAGGGCCGGTATTCCCACCTGGAGCCGGGCAAGATCCATGGAAGCAAAAACCTCATCCGTCCAACCGGCTGGGTTATCAATCTCCAGCCCCTGGATTTCAAGGGTCGGCCGCAGGGTCGGGGTCAGGCGAACAGGGCCGGTGATCCTGACTTTCCGATCCAGAGCGGATGAAACCGCCGCTTCAACCGCCGGTCTGAACGTATCGAGGTTCAGGGTCAGGTCGAAGGCCGCTACAATCACGGAGGCAGCTACAGTAAGGCCGAACAGGCTGAAAACCGCGATGAAGAACCACTTGAAAATTTTGCCGAAAACCGTCATATCAATTTTCCAACAAGGCCTATGGGCGGCATAGCAGAGAACGGAAGACAGAGCTCAAAACAGGTACCCCCCCCGGGTATGCTGGTTTATCCGCCTGTCGTTACCTATCGCCTTACCAGTGGCGGAGCACCCCTGACCACTTACAGGTTTAAGGTAGATGAAAACAAAAACACATAGTTACTAATCCTGTGACCGGTTACCAATCATCGGGCTGCTCGCTGAACAGTTACAGGTGGTGGTAGAGCTAGTTCTCTGCCCCTACCTGAATAGTTACCAATGTGACAAAATAAACCTGTTCCGGCAAGATAAAACAGGGAATTGCTCTTCCACATTCCCCCGCTCCCGGTTCATGCAACAATGGCCGTTACCCCTTGTCAGTTT
>DRKH01000014.1 GCA_011051825.1 Desulfobulbus sp. | reverse complement strand
TTCCCTGACGGCGTATGGTTTCAATCATGCTCAAGCCGTCGAGTTTCGGGAGCATGAGATCGACAACCGCGGCATCATAGGGCAGGGTGGAGCAAAGGTCTAACCCTTCCTCACCGTCCCGGGCAAGATCAACGGCGTAGCCGGCTTCCTGAAGACCTTTCTTGAGGAAATCACCTATTTTACTATCGTCTTCAACCACAAGGATACGCATAATCAGGTGTCAGATGTCAGGTGTCAGGGGCCCGGGCGCAGATAGAGCGCCTCTCTTTGTCTCTGGTGGGGACTATGTGTCGGCGTGGTAAAGATGTCAAGAGTGAAGCGCCGTAATTGAACATAGACCATGTAACCCTACGGTTTCATAATACCGAGGATTGTACATCGGCACGGGGTGCCTCGATTTCGGAGTCTTCGCTACCTGTGCAGTCGCGATTATTCGCTATAGCCCCTCTATGCGGGCGACCCAGACCGTGCGGGAGCGAGCCTCCCAGACTCCGAAGGCGGGCTCCGTGACGACTTACGAAGCAGCGTGCGCGGATTATCCTCCGAGCCCCAGGGCCATTCCGATCTGGTAAATAGCGGTTGCCAGCAGAAATGCAAAAACCGTATTGAATCCCATGGAAAAGAAGGCCCATTTCCATGATCCCGCCTCTCGTGCTATGCAGACAATGGTGACAAAACAGGGGGCATAGAACATGATAAAGGCAAGGGCAGCAAGTGCAACAACCGGGTTCCAGTTGGGATCGGAGGCCAGGCGATCCTTGAGGGTGGGCGAGTTTATCGGATCGACGTCACCAAGTGAATAGGCGGTTCCGAGGGTGGAGACAATGACTTCTTTGGCTGCAAAGCCGCCAACCAGGGCAATGTTTGTTCGCCAGTCGAAACCGGCAAATCGGCTGACTGATTCCAGGGCAATGCCGATTCGTCCGGCAATGGAATTCTTTAATGCGGCCTGGGCCTCCTGGTTATTGATGAGCATCAGGGCCGCCTGTTGCTTTTGCGTAAGCTCCGGGCCCGGGGACGGGGTTGTCGCACTGTCCTGTATGTCGCCGGAATTAGCCATAACCTCCTGCCGTTGCTGTTCAAAGTCAACCGTTTGCTCTTTGGGTAGCCCCGGGTAGGTCATCATGGCCCACAGGAGAATGGAGATACCGAGAATCACGGTCCCTGCCTTCTTGATATATTGCCATGTCCGCTCCCAGGTATGAATGACCAGTCCCCGAATGGTCGGGAATCGGTAGGGGGGAAGTTCCATGACAAACGGGGTGGATTCACCCCTGAGTACGGTCATTCTTAGAAATTTTGCGGAGATCAAAGCAACCAGCCAGGCCGCAACAGTGGCAAGGAACATATAGCGCGCCTGATGGGCTGAAAAGAACGCTCCGATCAGCAGTGTCAGCACCGGTAGTTTGGCCCCGCAGTTCATAAAGGGAACGGTGAGTAATGTTGCTATCCGTTCTTTAGGGGAACGCAGGGTCCGGGTCGCCATAACTCCGGGTACGGCGCAGCCGCCGGCAATGCCGCCGGAGACGATAAAGGGCATGACCGAAGAACCGTGCAGACCGAAAAAATGAAAGATACGATCCATCATAAAGGCAACTCTGGCCAGATAACCGGAATCCTCCAGCACGGCAATGCCGAAAAACATGAACATGATAATGGGGACAAAACCGAGAACCCCGCCAACCCCGTCAATGGCTCCGGATATAATCATCGATTTCAGGGGGCCGTCGGGGAGCATGCCGTCAATGCTGTTGGAAAGAACGGCAAAAATGGAGGCCAGTGAATCAACCAGGGTTGTGCTGTAGGTAAAGGTAAAGGTATACAGACCATAAAGAATAGCAGCCATGATCAGTGGCCCTAAAAGTCGGTGCGTGACGATTTTGTCAATTTTGTCCGAGGTGTAGAGCCGGTCTCCGACAAATTTCTCGGAGACGACCCCCTGGTGAAGGATGGACTTGATATATCCGTAACGATGATCGGCTATAACCGCCTCAGGGTAAACGTCCATGGTCTGTTGCAGATGTGCGGTCACTGTCTCGCAATACTGCAGTAGAAGCTGGGTTACTGCATCGTTTTTCTGCCGGGCTTTTTCCAGGATCTGTTCATCGTCCTCCAGGAATTTCAAGGCAATCCAGCGGGATGGATACTGGTCAGTGAGCAGCATGTTGTCCTCGATCAGGGGAATCATCTTCCTGATTGTCTGGTCCAGGTCAAAGCCGTAGCGAAGGAGTACCGGTTGGGCCGATTTTTCCTGTTTGGCGGTCTCAATGACAACATCAAACAACTCGTCAAGCCCCTTGCCGGAGCGGGCTACAATGGGGACAACCGGAACGCCCAGGAGCTGGGATAGTTTTCCGGCATTGATTTCGATCCCTCTGCTTTCGGCAACATCGACCATGTTCAGTGCAATAACCATGGGTACGCCGAGTTCGAGAAACTGGCAGCTCAGATAGAGATTGCGCTCAAGGTTTGAAGCATCGACAATGTCAACAACGACGTCCGGTTGCTCATTGACAATGAAATCACGGGCAACAAGCTCCTCAACGGAGTAGGCCGTAAGCGAGTAGGTGCCCGGCAGATCCGTTACCCGGATATCCTGATCGTTATGGGTGAAAATACCTTCTTTCTTTTCTACGGTTACTCCGGGATAGTTGCCGACATGTCGTCGAGCCCCGGTTAACCTGTTGAAAAGTGTAGTCTTTCCCGCATTAGGGTTGCCGGCTAGGGCAATGTTTATACTTGGTTTCATTCTTTTTCTCTCGGATGCGCTCTATTGTATTTTCGTAAGCGTTCACCAGCGCCCCACGGAGTCTGCGCTCGAAGTCTGCACTTATCTCCCCTCTCCCTCCGCTCAGACCGGCTCACATCGGCAGGCTATCGGAGTCTCGCAGGCTCGCTTACCCGGAGTCTCGCAGGCTCGCTTACCCGGAGTCTCGCAGGCTCGCTTACCTAAACGAATCCGGGGCACTGGTAAACGCTTACCGCCTCAGGATTAGTGAACTATGTTACTCTTGGTGAACGGTTAGGTATTTTCGAAAGACGGGGGCCGTGGTCACA
>DRKH01000013.1 GCA_011051825.1 Desulfobulbus sp. | reverse complement strand
CGCATGGTCTGAATCTTTGAGAGCGCCGTACCGGAGGAACCGCTGACAATGGCACCGGCATGGCCCATCCGCCTGCCGGGCGGAGCGGTCAGCCCGGCAATAAAACCGACGACCGGAATATCCAGATTGTCCCGGATGCATTCGGCCGCCTCTTCCTCGGCCCTGCCGCCGATCTCGCCGACCATAACCAGACCGGTGGTCTGGTTATCTTCGGCAAAAGCCTGCAGGCAGTCGATGAAACTGGTCCCCACCACCGGATCACCGCCGATCCCGATACAGGTGGACTGACCAAGCCCCTGAGTGCTGAGCTGATGGACCACCTCATAGGTCAGGGTTCCGGACCGGGAAATCACCCCGATGGAGCCGGGCATATGGATGGGACCGGGCATTATTCCGACCTTGGCCTTGCCGGGTGAGATAATACCGGGACAGTTGGGCCCGATCAGACGGCAGGAACTCATCTGCAACGCAGTTTTCACCCGCAGCATGTCGTGGGCCGGGATCCCCTCGGTAATACAGACAATCAGACCGACACCACCGTCAACCGCTTCAAGAACGGCATCAGCGGCAAAGGCCGGCGGGACAAAGATCATCGACGCATTGGCCCCGGTTTCCGTCACTGCCTCGCGAACCGTGTTAAAAACCGGTATACCATCGACCTGCTGCCCGCCCTTACCCGGCGTGACTCCGGCGACAACGGTTGTTCCATATTCAACGCACTGACGGGTATGAAAAAGCCCTTCCCTGCCGGTCATCCCCTGGACCACAAGGCGGGTGTTCTCTCCGATCCAGATACTCATAGCTGCCTCGCAATTCGAGAAATCTTTTCCGCTGCATCCTGGAGGTCGGTGGCTGTTATCAGCTCAAGGCCTGAATCGGCAAGGATTCGCCGTCCCTCTCTAGCGTTGGTTCCCTCCATTCGGACAACAACCGGCAGGTTCAGGTCGACCTTGCCTGCCGCCTCAATCACACCCTTTGCCAGCACATCACAGCGAAGGATGCCGCCGAATATATTAATCAGAATCGCCGAAACCGAACTATCGGAGAGCAGGATACGGAATCCGTTTTCAATCATGTCCGCACTGGCCCCGCCACCCACGTCGAGAAAGTTGGCAGGTAGCCCTCCGGCCTGCTTGATGATATCCATGGTCGCCATGGCCAGCCCGGCCCCGTTGACCATGGTGCCGATGTTGCCGTCGAGACGGATATAATTGAGGTGGTGTTTTTTAGCTTCGGTTTCCAGCGGGTCTTCTTCGGAGGGATCATACAGATCGGCCAGATCGCGCTGCCGAAACAGAGCAGTGGAGTCCACCTCGACCTTGGCATCAAGAAGCACCAGACTTTCACCTGCGGTAACGGCCAGCGGATTGATCTCGGCCAGCAGCAGATCCCGTTCCACCACCAGTTGATACAGGGTTTGCAGCAGACCGATAAAGGATTTAAAGACAGCACCGGCCAGGCCCAGACCAAAGGCTGCCTGACGCAGATGGAACGGCTGCAGACCGAGCAGAGGGTTCACCCGGATCCGGACAATCTTTTCCGGGGCCCGTTCCGCCACCTCCTCGATATTCATCCCGCCCTCGGTGGAGGCAATGATCATGATGGAGGCCGAAGACCGGTCCGGCAGAATTGAAAGATACAATTCTCTTTCAATGACCTGGGCCTGCTCGATCAGAACCCGGGACACCACATGCCCATGACCGCCGGTCTGGGCGGTCTTGAGCATCATGCCCAGAATAGCCCCGGCAGCCGATCTTGCATCCTGAGCGTTTTCGACCAGCCGGATGCCCCCGGCCTTGCCCCGCCCGCCGGCATGGACCTGGGCCTTGACAGCTACGGGATACCCGAGTGCTTCGGCTGCGGCAACGGCCTCGTCCACCGTCTCTGCCACCCGGCCCGAGGGCACCGGCAGACCGGCTTCGGCAAAGAGCGCCTTTGCCTGATATTCATGGAGTTTCATAAGTATTAAGAAGGGATACCATCGCTCTAAGCGATGTTATCCCTGGCTGCTATCAAGTAGACAGTATCCAAAAGGTAAAAAAAACGTTTTCGTCATTCAGCGATGGTATCCCTTTGTTATGACAACTCCGGATACCCCATTTTTTTCAGATCCTCGGTAATCTCTTCCAGGATGGTCGGATCATCAATGGTCGAGGGCATCCGGTACTCCTTGCCGGTGGCGATGGAACGCATGGTGCCGCGCAGGATCTTGCCGGACCTGGTTTTGGGCAGCCGGGAGACAACAGCCGTCTCCCGGTAACAGGCGATAGCGCCGATCTGAGAGCGAACCATCTGCACCAGCTCGACTTTCAAGTCCTCCTCGTCACATTCGACTCCGGCCTTCAACACCACCAGACCAAGGGGCTTCTGGCCCTTCAACTGATCATCGGTCCCGAAAACAGCACATTCGGCAACATGGGGATGAGTGGCAACAACCTCTTCCATGGCCCCGGTGGATAATCGGTGTCCGGCAATATTGATCACATCATCGATCCGGCCCATGACAAAAACATATCCGTCTTCATCAATATAGCCGCCGTCACTGGTCTCATAATAGCCGGGAAAGGCGGACATATACGAACTGATAAACCGCTCTTCATTGCGCCACAGGGTGGCCAGGGTGCCGGGAGGCAGGGGTAGTTTGACCACGATATTCCCCTCCTGATTCGGTCCCAGCTCATTGCCCTCGTCGTCAAGAATCCGGACATCATAGCCGGGCATCGGTTTAGTGGGTGAGCCGGGCTTGACCGGGAACTGTTCAATGCCCATGGGGTTGCCGACAATGGCCCAGGCGGTTTCGGTCTGCCACCAGTGGTCAATGACCGGCACATTCAACATCTTTCTGGCCCAGTGATAGGTATCCGGATCCAGCCGTTCTCCGGCCAGAAACAGGGACTGAAAGCAGGAGAGATCGTTTTGTTTGAGGAGCACTCCCTCGGGATCCTCTTTTCTGATGGCCCGAAAGGCCGTGGGCGCGGTGAACATCACCTTGACCCGGTGCTGATTGATAACCCGCCAGAAGGCCCCGGCATCAGGGGTGCCGATGGGCTTCCCCTCATAGACAATGGTGGTACAGCCGTACAGCAGCGGTCCATAGACAATATAGGAATGACCGACCACCCAGCCCACATCCGAGGCAGCCCAGTACACATCGCCGGGTTCCACATTATAGATATTCTTCATGGTCCAGTTCAGGGCCACGGCATGGCCGCCGTTATCCCGCATAACCCCCTTGGGCATGCCGGTGGTGCCGGAGGTATAGAGAATATACAGTGGATCGGTTGCCTGCACCGGCACACAGTCCACCGGTTCTGCCCCGGCCACGGCCTCCTGCCAGGAGATATCCCGCTCTTCCGTCAGTTCAGCCGGGACAAAATCACGCTGCAAGACAATACACTTTTCCGGTTTATGACTGGACTGCTCAATGGCTGAGTCCACCAACGGCTTATAGGCCAGGGTCTTTTTGCCCTCAATCGCGCCCGAGGCAATGACAATGGCTTTAGGTTGGGCATGGTCGATACGGATGGCCAGCTCATTAGCGGCAAACCCGCCGAACACAACCGAATGAACAGCACCGAGTCGGGCACAGGCCAGCATGGAGACCAGGGCTTCGGGGATCATCGGCATGTAGATAATGACGGTATCGCCTTTCTGCACGCCCTGGTTACGAAGCGCTCCGGCAAAGACAGCCACCTGCTGCTGTAATTCACGATAGGAAATTTCGGCAACAGTATCCGTCACCGGAGAATCGTAGATTATGGCCGCCTGATCGCCACGTCCGTTTTCCACATGCCGATCAACGGCATTGTAACAGGTGTTCAGCTCACCACCCCGAAACCAGCGGTATCGGGGCGGATTGGACCGATCAAGCACGGTATCCCACTTTGTGTACCAGTCAATCCCCTCTGCAGCCTCGGCCCAAAATCCTTCCGGATCTTCAATACTCTTTTGAAACACTGCCTCGTATTTGCCCATCTTTTCTCCTCTAAACAGGTTACGATTAACGGCTAAAAGGTACCCTTCTGCAGTATGGCTTATACCCAATTGATACCTGCCCGACAAGGGGAAGCCTTTTCCGGCAAGTATTTTTCTTGTTATCATTAAAAAGCGATGCTACTATTTCACCATGAGAGTGCATCAGAGATACTATCCCGGCTCCGTACTTTTTTTTGCCGGCCTGCTGTTCTGTTTTCTGTGTATAGAGCTGGGGCCTGCTCTTGCAGCAGATGATGATACTTCATCCGACAGCTTTGCAATTATCAAGCTCAGGAAACGATCGGCCAAAGAGCTGCTCCCCCAGGTACAAACAGTACTTTCCCCCAGCGGCCGGGCGTCTGTCGACACGATCTCCAACGCAATTATTGTCTCCGACAGCCCGGATGCGATTAAAAACATCCGTAACCTGCTCGCCCGCCTGGACCAGCCGGTTCCCCGGGTACAGCTTCGCCTGCGATACCGGCAGGCAGATACAAAAACCCGTGGACTGTCTACGGCGGGAGGTATCAGCGGCAGTGAAGGCGGGCTGCGGATGCATACCGACACCTTCCATCAAAACACAACTCTTCAACTCACGCTGGGTTCAGGCAGCAGCGGCTACCTTATGATCGGCCGAGATATTCCCTTTACCGATTACTGGCTGGACCTCTGTTCACGCTACGGGTACCGGTTTAGTCGACTGACCGGATACAAACGGGTTGAAAGCGGCTTTGAGGTACGGGCCGTTGTTCTGGAGGCCGGGGTGGACTTAACCCTGGTGCCCAGGTTATCTTTTGCCGACCGGCGGTCGATTCGTTTTACCGAGGCAGCAACCCGAATCACGATCCCCGTCGATACCTGGGTGCCGGTAGCCTTCTCCGACGCCGGAATCGACAGAATTTCCGCTGCAATTGTCACGGCAAATGGACAGCGTACCAACCAAGCCATGGTGCTTGAAGTGCTGGCCCGGGTCAGGAAGTAGAAAGTACAATGTAGAAATCAGGGATTATAGATGAGTCTGTTGATTAATGAGGATTTTCGTTCAAGGTCAAGGCATACAAAAATTTTCACCACAGACATATAGTTGATATCGGAGTCTACGCTTACCTCCGAGGATAAAAATTTTCCTGATTACCACTAAAGCTCAGCTTGAATGAAATCAGGGATACCATCGCTTTTTTTAAACAATGAATTGACCTGAAATCAGGCATAAGCGCTGCTAAATGCGATTTGAGATTATAGCTGTAGCGATGTTATCCCTCGTTGCTGAGGAATGGTGGTAATCAAAAAAATTTTTGTATAACGCAGAGGTCGCTGAACGAACAAGTCGTCCGGCTGGGCGAAAATACCATTAATCGACGGACTCATAGATTAGGAATTGGGGATTAAGGCCAGTACAATTCAATAAACTCCGTGCTCTGGAAGTTTATTCAAACTCAAGGGAATTTCGTATGCCTGATATACCAAGTATCTGCTGTTACTGCGGTTGTGGATGCGGCCTGTACCTGCACGTGGAACATGGACGGGTTACCGGTGTGAGTCCGAGCCGAAGCCACCCTGTCTCCAGAAACAATCTCTGTGCCAAGGGCTGGCATGTTCATGAGTATATTCATCACTCCGATCGGCTGACAAGGCCGCTAATCCGAAATAAACATGGCCGGTTACGGCCGTCCTCGTGGGATGATGCACTGGACCTGGTTGCCGAAAAACTCAATGCGGTAAAACAGCAGTACGGACCTGATCGAATCGGTGTATTGTCGTCGGCAAAATGCAGCAACGAAGAAAATTACCTGTTGCAGAAATTTACCCGGATCGGCCTGGGGACCAACAACATTGATCACTGCGCCCGGCTCTGACATGCCTCTACAGTGGCAGGTCTTGCCACTACCTTCGGTTCCGGGGCCATGACCAACACCATCAATGAACTCGAAGAGGCCCAGGTCATCCTGGTCTCCGGATCCAACACCACTGCAACCCATCCCCAGGTGGCACGACGGATCTTTGACGCCGTTGACAAAGGCGCCAAGTTGATTGTCATTGATCCCCGTAAGACAAAAATTGCCCGCCGTGCCCATATCCATCTGCAGATCCGGCCCGGGACCGACATTCCGCTTTTAAATGCAATCATGCGCTGCATCCTGGATGAAAACCTGATAGATGACCTGTTTATCGAGATGCGGACGGAAAATTATCTGGCCATGTGCGACCTGCTGCTCCAGGTCGACCTCAATCAGGCAGCAGAGATTACCGGAGTTGCCGCAGACGACATTGCCCAGGCCGCCCGCATGTATGCCAGGGCCCAACGCTCAACCATCTGTTACTGCCTGGGCGTAACCCAGCATGTCTGCGGTACGGCCAACGTCAAGAGCTATGCCAACCTCGCCATGCTGACCGGCCATGTGGAACAGGAATTCACCGGAGTTGATCCCCTGCGCGGCCAGTATAATGTCCAGGGGGCCTGCGATATGGGCGCCCTGCCGGGTGTTTTTTCGGGCTACCAGGCTGTTGCCGATCCCGAGATCAGAAAAAAATTTGAAGAAGCCTGGAACTGTTCACTTCCTGCCGATCCCGGCCTGACCGTGGTCGAAATGACCCATGGCGGGGAGGACGAAGGCCGTTTAAAGGCCATGTTTATCATGGGAGAGAACCCCATGCTTTCCGATCCGGTTCTGAATCGGGTTCGAACCAGTCTTCATGGGCTTGACTTCCTGGTGGTCTCGGATATTTTTCTCACCGAAACCGCTGCACTTGCCGACGTGGTGCTGCCGGCCGCCTGTTTTGCAGAAAAAACGGGCACGGTGACCAATTCCGAACGCCGGGTACAACTCAGCCACAAAGCGGTTGAGCCGCCCGGAGAGGCCAGAGCCGATGACTGGATCATCCAGGAAATCTCCACCCGGATGGGCTATCCCATGCAGTATGAATCGACCAGGGAAATCATGGAGGAAATATGTCTGCTGACCCCGATCTACGGCGGCATCTACCATGACCGCCTCCACGCCTCCTGGGGCCTGCAGTGGCCCTGCCTGGATCGTGGCCACCCGGGCACACCCTTTCTCCATAAATACAGTTTCGCCCGTGGATTCGGTCGATTCGAACCGGAACGGCACGTACCGCCGGCTGAACCGGCGACCACGGAATTCCCCTTTGTCCTTATCACCGGACGCAGGTACCATCAGTATCATACCGGAACCATGAGCAGGCGCAGTGCAACTCTTAAACGTGAACGGGGCACCCCTCTGCTGGACATGCATCCCGAAGACGCCCGCCGGCTTGGCTTAAAGGACGGCTGCCGAATCCGGGTCCGCTCCAGGCGTGGCAGTGTCCCCTTCACCCTCCACCTCAGCTCCCATATGGACCGGGGCGAGCTGTTCTGCGATTTCCACTTCCACGAATCGCCGACCAATGTACTTACCCTGGCCAACAGCGATCCGGTGGCCAAATGCCCGGAATATAAATGCTGTGCCGTCACAGTGGAGGTGGATCATGATTGAAACCCAGACCCTGCACAAGGATTACCTCCTGCCGCTGCTGCGCAAGCTCGGCAAGCAGTACCGATTGGTGGGACCGGTGCGCAACCGGTTCGGTGACACCCTGTACATTGAAATACCCGATCTCGACCGGGTCGATATCGACCTTAAACAGCAGCCCCAAAACTCACTCAAGTCCTTTTTCTTCCCACAGACCGAAGCGCTGTCCAGCTATATTGTCGATACGGAACCCGCATCACCGACCCAACTGTACAGCTTTCATCCACTGCTGCCGGAAAACCGGCCAACCCTGTACTTCGGAGTCCGCTCCTGTGACCTGTTTGCCGTTCTCTACATGGATATGATCTTTCTCGGCGGCAAACACAGGGATATCTACTATGAACAGCGACGACGGGGCGCTGTTTTCGTTACCCTGGGCTGTAATGAACCCTTTGCCAACTGTTTCTGCAACGCCACCAAAAACGGCCCGTTCCTCGAATTCGGCTTTGACCTGCAGCTCACCGATCTCGGCCCGGCCAAGAACAGTTATTTTGTCGAGGCCGGCAAGGCCAACGGGCTTAATATCTTAAAAAAATGGACCCGTTTTTTTACAGACGCCACAAAAGAAGATCGTCAGTTTCAATATCAGGCCGCCCTGGAGGCCCGAGGGCTGTTCAGGCAACTTGTCCATGTTGATCTTGCCTGTCAGGAGCTGGAAAAGGGAAATGAACCGGAAGAAGTTCTTGCTGATTTTTCTCAGCGCTGCCAGGACTGCGGCGGCTGCACCTTTATATGCCCGACCTGCACCTGTTTTTCCATTACCGATCATCAGGCCAAGGACCAGGGCAGTGGAGAGCGTATCCGCTCCTGGGACGGGTGCACCTTTGCCGGATTTACCCGCATGGCCGGGGATCACAATCCGATCGATTTGCGGCGTCACCGCATCCGCAAACGTTTTTTCCACAAGCTCAAACATGATGTTCAGAAACATGGGCGTCCCAGCTGTGTAGGCTGTGGGCGCTGCGTAGACATGTGTTTCGGCGGAGTTGATATTATCCGTTTTATAAATGCAATAACCGAGGCCGGCGATCTGGGCCGGGACAAACACCGTGGATTATGACAGCTATCCGTCCTGCAGCCTGGATGCCCGCAGACAGGCCCAGGCCGGCCGAGACAACATTTACCTGCCCGACCAGGCAGTCATTCGCAAGATCATCAGGGAAAACAGCCTGGTCAACACCTATGAACTGACCCTGGTCGATGAGCTGGCCAACCACCGGTTCTCCTTTGAACCGGGCCAGTTTATGATGATTTCCATGCCCCACCTTGGTGAAGCACCGATCTCATTTTCTTCAAGTCCGGACAGTAAAGACGGTTTTTCCCTGACCATCCGTAACTCCGGCCGCCTGACGGCTGCCGTCCAGAAACTGCGACCCGGCGACATTATTGGTGTTCGCGGTCCCTATGGCCGATCTTTCCCCACAGACCGGCTCAAAGGAAAAAACCTCCTTTTCATTGCCGGCGGCATCGGCCTTGCACCATTACGCCCACTGATTGAGCAGCGGCTTGCCCAACCGGACGAGACCGGCAGCCTGACCCTGTTCTACGGCAGCAGAACTCCGGAAGATTTTTGTTTCAACCGGGATTTTTCCCGCTGGCGGCAGGACGGTCTGGACCTTCGGCTCACCGTTGATCAGGCAGCAGAAGAGTGGAACGGCCCGGTCGGGCTGGTTACCGGCCTGCTCGACGGTTTCCCGATCAATGACGGAACCATGGCCCTGGTCTGCGGGCCGGGCATCATGATTCGTTTTGTCCTTGAGCAGCTGCAGGCCATGGGCATGGAGGCTGAAAATATTATCACCACCCTTGAACGACACATGAAATGCGGGGTTGGCATCTGCGGCCACTGTCACATGGAAGAAAAGCTGGTCTGTATTGACGGGCCTGTTTTCACGGCGGCTGAAATCCCGGACCCTGAAAATCCATGAACAACGTGGCCACCTATTCATTTCACGCAGGAAAGAGCACATGGCTATGAATCCAGTGAATGGTTACATCCGATGACCCATCGCATAGAATTTCAACCCGCAGGCAAAACCGTTGAAGTCGAAGACGGCACCACTATTATCCGGGCCGCCCGCCGGGCCGGGCTTCACATAAATGCCTCCTGCGGCGGCACCGGGGTCTGCGGTAAATGCCGGATACGGGTTGAATCCGGTACGGTCGCCGACGGGATCAGTGAAAAATTTTCTCCGGAAGATATCGCCGAAGGCATCCGTCAGGCCTGCACGGCAAAGGTCACCGAAGATGTCGTGGTCCGTATCATCGACGCAAGCGGCCTGAAAAAAGGACAACTCGGTACCGAGGTACCGGAACGGCACCGGGCCGGTAAACATATCTTTGATATTGATGAACTCCGGGAAGCGGGCATCTTTACTCCGCCGGTTGAAAAATTCTTTCTTGAACTGCCCAGGCCGGATGCAACCGACCACAGATCCGATGCCTCCCGCGTCATTCTGGCCATGCGGGAGCAATATGAAGAACGCCATATCCAGATAGGCCTCAGTGTCCTGCGCAGGCTGCGAAGGACCATCCGTGAGGATGATTTCCGTATCACCACAACCCTGGCCCGACCGGTAAACAGCGATTCCCGCTCCCGCCTGACCCACGTACAGTCCGGAGACTGGTCAAAACGAAATTACGGACTGGCGGTCGATATCGGCACGACCACCGTCTATGGCCAGCTGATCGATAAAAATTCGGGAAAAATTCTTGCTGAAGGCGGCGGATACAATAATCAGATCAGCTATGGTGAGGATGTCATCTCCAGAATGATCTATGCCGAAAAGGAAAACGGCCTGACCCATATGCACGAGCTGGTCACCGAGAGCATCAACGAGATTATCACCCGCCTCCTGAAAAAACAACGGGTTGGTCGGGATGAAATCTCTTCGGTTACCCTGGCCGGCAACACGGCCATGACCCATCTGCTGCTGGAACTGGAACCCCATAATATCCGCCGTGCCCCCTATGTGCCGGTCTCCAACTTCTACCCTCCCATCCGGGCGGTCGATATCGGTCTTAAGCTTGCCGATCATGCCACTGCTCTGATGTACCCGGCAGTCTCCAGCTACGTCGGAGGTGACATCGTTGCCGGAGTTATGGGCTCAGGCATGTACCGTACGGAAAAAATCACCCTGTTCATTGATATCGGCACCAACGCGGAGATCGTCATCGGCAACAGGGAATGGCTGGCCAGTGCCGCCTGTTCGGCCGGACCTGCCTTTGAGGGCGGCGGCATCCTGCACGGTATGCGGGCCGCCGCCGGGGCCATAGAAGATTTTTCCATCGATTCGCAGACACTGGAACCCATGAGTATGACCATAGACTCCAAACCGGCCAGGGGTATCTGCGGATCCGGGCTGCTGGTCATGATCGCTGATCTCTTTGAGGCCGGGGTCCTTGACCAGCGGGGCCGTTTCGTCCGCGACCGCGATCATCCGCGCCTGCGTGAAGGCCGCAGCGGGATGGAATATGTAGTTGTCTGGGCCGAAGAATCGGGTATTGAGCATGATATTGTCCTGACCGAGGTGGATGTCGATAACTTTATCCGGGCCAAGGGAGCCATCTATGCCGGTATCCAGACCCTGCTTGCCGAGGTGGGGCTGACGGTGACGGATCTCGAGCAGGTAATTCTGGCGGGCGGATTTGGCTCCTATATTGATCTGGACAGCGCCGTGACGGTCGGACTGCTGCCGGAAATGGATATCGGCACCATGATGTATGTGGGCAACGGCTCGCTCATGGGCTGCCGAATGAGTGAACTCAGCAACCATATCCGCAGGGATGTGGTCGCCGCCATCCAGCGGATGACCGGCTTTGAACTCTCGGAAGTACCCTCATACCGGGACCAGTATGTGGCGTCCCTGTTTCTGCCCCATACCGACACCACCCTCTTTCCGGAAACCGAACGTCGGCGAAGAGTCCGGGCAGAAATGGGAGTCCGGGCAGAAATGGGAGTCCGGGCAGAAATGGGAGTCCGGCCTGTCTCGTGAAAGGGGTAATGCAGGTAACCTCCGGTTATCCCTTCCCGACCCACATCTGACGAAAATGTATCGATAAACAGATACCACAACCTGACGCGGGCAAGCCCGCAAGATATTTAGGCTGAAGGCTGTCAGGTTGTCAGGGAGGAGCAGGTTCCGTCTTCTTTACCTAAAGGCCTTCAGCCTGGGGGCAGCGGAAAAAAATAATCCCGTAATACGCCGGATGTTGTTCCGGATGCAAGGCGTTTTCAGGCCGTTCGCGACGATCTTTATGCAACATGCGGGGTGAAACCGCCAACGGAACACCTAAAAAAACATGGAGGACTCGGTAACGGCCTGAATATTGCTAAACAGTACGTATTTATTTCAATAAAAATTACTCCTTTGAAGAGAGCATACGTATGATTTCGAAGAGCCCAGCGGTGCATCTATTTAAAAATACCTGCAAAATTTCCCGTCACCGGCCTAGGCCACAGACCCTTTTTTTCATCTTAATTACATGCCTGTTCTCCGCCAACCTGTCGCATGCAGCCGACGATTTCCTTTTACTTCCTGCCGTTAACCTGCTGTTGTCAAGAAATACAACCTGCGGCATGAGTTATGCTGATAATAATCCGAAATATGATCTGCAATACAAAGGGCTTTATTATTATCAAAATGAAATGTCACATACCCGATATGGCCTTCAACAGCTCTCGGATTCCGACTTCAACCAACTTTCCCTAACAGACCGCCGCAAAGTTGCAGACAAGCTTCTATCATCCCTGTTCTTTGGCTATCCCGCCAAAGCACTGGACCAGAGAATTACATCCAGCTCCTTTCTCTGTTCAGTTCGGCGTGGTCTTTTTGAGAAGAAAAACGACATGGCCCGGGTCGAGAAGGAAATTCGCAATGACGAACGTTATTATCACCATGAATACTACAACAATGATGTCCATGACATCCTGGCCCGCTTCTATGCCATGCAATACCTGGACAGCCATTACCTGCACAACTGGGTCGCCTATATCCTAACCCAGACCATTATGTTTTCCCCTGCCTATGAACTGGAATCCTCACATTATCCCAACAGTTCAAGAGTCTACAACTGGCTGGTCATGGACATGGACGATGATGTGGGAATGCGCCACTCCACCTTTCTCCACATGACCGGTTCCGACAACTGGCGCAGATTTCGCAGCCCGGAAGACAATGGCCGGGAGATGCTTGAAATCTTCACTTTTGATTTTAATGATGCCGATGTGCCTAAGGCTGCCACAACCCTGCAGAACTGGTATCTTGACGCAGATGCCGACACCCTGGTTATCGGTCTTAACGAAAATGTGATTCCACAATCGCTTTTCGGGACCTCGGTGACCACCGGTTTTGATTTTTACCGTGAACTTGTCAAGTCCGACGGGTTCATCAACGGTAGTGTACGGAGGCTGGTCGATTTCTTCTTCACCGATCACGATGAAGTACAAAAGGCCGGGATAACCCACAGTATCGTTACCTCTCACCCTGAGACCTGGGAGGATGTATTGCTCCAGATCCTCTTCTCCAGAGAATATCTGCTGAAGACCTCAAGGGTGAAAAGTGCGGAAGAGCTGTTTTATTCACTGACCAAAAAACTGGAGTACAAACATTGGAAGTATACCTTTGTGCACTTCAATGATGCCCTGATCGATATGAATCAGGCTGCCATGAAATACAAACTGGGCAAACTGGAGAGGACACCTCTCGACACCCTATCGTTTGCTCATTATCACAAGTATATACGAGAAAGGATCCTGCTGCGTAATGTCTGTGGAGAAGGGGAGAAAGTCTATGATTCCTGGGACTCCTACGGATGGCGCCCGCAACTTCTTGATAATGATCGTTTCAATTACATAGCAGACAATCCCGAAGCCACGCTGGACTCTTTTATCACCTATCTTTTTAAACTCACGATTCACCGGAAACCGACATATCAGGAAATGGAAATGTTTAAAAACAACATGTTAACCACAGACCGCCGGGAGTATCAATGGAGATATAATTTTCGCCGTGTCAACGATGACGGCTGTTATTCCTGGCGTGAAAATGCAGCTGAAGATGTGCTTGATTATATTTCCAGATTGAGCGAACTGTATATGTTTCAGGAGGTACGGTAATGAATCGACGCTCTTTCCTTAAACTTTCCATGTATGCGGGCTGCAGCTGCCTGTTACCGAACCTTTCCCGGGCTGCCGGACCGCTTGCCGACGTACAGTTTAACTCAGCTGTATATGCTGCAAATCAGCCCCAGACCATCATGATATTTCTCTATGGCGGGGCCAGTGAGCTGGCAGGAAATTTTACCAACTACGACCAGTTCAAAAACCTGTCCCAGAGTAGTTACAGTAATCATTTCGGCAGCGGCAACCTTCAGGCCACAGACAACGGGTTCTGGACTACTGCCGGAGGCACCATCATGGAAGAGCTGTTGGCTGTCGACGACCTCAACGTATTCCGCACATGTTTCAGCGAAGTGCGCTGGCAGAATGACAACCGATCCCACGGCTCCTGTGTTGCCCAGAATCAGCGAGGTTCATTCAATGAGGACGCCGCAGGTATCTTTGCCAATCTGGCTCGAATACTGAAGGACAACTCCATTATCGATGCGACAACGAAAATGCCTTTTTTGACCATGGAAGGTGACTCCGGTTTCTATGCCAGAGGTACTTTACCAAGGGACACCACTCTTGAACCCATAAGTATAAACGAGAACCTTGACAATCCGTTCCATCGCGGCAGCGAACCCGATTATACCGATGAAATGGATACGCTGGCCCAGCTGGTGAATCCGGAGGGGAAGATCAAAGATGCCTTTGAAAAAAGGAAGGAAATGGAGACGTTCATTAATGAGATAGATGCCCTGCCCGACCCTGACCTTGGTGGACATAACTATGAGGATAACAGCTTTGCCCGCAAGCTGAAAACAGCGGTCAAGGTCCTCAATTACAACAGCGACACCCAGGCAATCTCCCTTGCCACTTCAGGGCTTGGCGGCTGGGATGATCATAATGATGCCGAGAACTACATGTCACGGATGGAGCAGCTTTTCCGGGCATTACAATCCGCCATGGCGCACATCCGTTTAGTCGATAAGCGTGGTAAAATCAATATCATGGTCATGGGGGACTTTGGCCGTGGCGTTAACCTGAACAGTGCCAACGGTTGGGATCATGGCAATCTTCAGACATTGTATGTACTCGGCGGTACGGATTATTTCAACACTCCGGGCGTGGTAGGCGAAACCGTTGTGAAGGATACGGGCTCTGTGAACCGGCTGTACCTGCGACCCGATCCCTCATCATACTGGTTTGAACCCTTGAGTGTCGCTGCCACCATCTACTCAATTTACGGAATTACCAATCCCGGTATACTCACTGATGGCAGTCCGGTTATCTCCCCCCTTTTCGGATAAGGAAGTTTTCCAAGGTTCAATACCCCTCTTTCCGGCAACCGAACAGAGAGTATCTCGTCACGGGCTTTGTAATTTGTAACCATGTGAGTTCACCTGCCCTCAACCTGTACGTGAGCAGGGGTGCGATAGATTCGTGCAGTCGCGACCGTGCGAAGAGGTAAGCGAGGGACGAGACTCCGTGCAGTGCCCGTGATCACGTACAACAGAGACGGCTTAGTCGAATGAAACAATCCTAACCGCCTTCCACAATGCTCAATCGGAGAGCCGAAAACCGATTTCCGGATAACCGGGCAGTTTCCGGAAAAAAGAACTACAAATACGCAGGTGCGGAAAACCGGACCCGGTTCCCCCTGCTCTCCCCTGGAGCCCATTCATTTTATCCATAGCCTGCGGCACCTTAGGCCAAACACTAATGCATGGCGCAAAAAATGCATAGCAACAGGCATAATCCCCGAAAATCATTCCAGGGCAGGCAAAAAAAGAAAGGGTTGCAATAAGTGCGGACACACCGGCATGGCGGGAGCGCTTTTTTTTAACCGCACAGCAACCACAGATAGTATAGGGTTCGAACTATGAAAACAGAAGGCGAAAAATACCGGAGGTAAGGTAACTGTAAACTCGGGACTCTCTGGTTAGTGTCAGTCCGGAAATGAGAATTTTCGTTCGAGTTCAAGGAGCATAGAAAAATTTTATTACCACCATTCCTCAGCAACGAGGGATAACATCGCTACAGCTATAATCTCAAATCGCATTTAGCAGCGCTTATGCCTGATTTCAGGTCAATTCATTTTTCAAAAAAAGCGATGGTATCCCTGATTTCATTCAAGCTGAGCTTT
>DRKH01000012.1 GCA_011051825.1 Desulfobulbus sp. | reverse complement strand
CCCGGTCGGCCCTGGCCGCTCGGGCATGTACATCAGCCAGTCATCGGGTCCACGCAGCTCGGCAATCCTGTCATTTTCCTGCTCGTTACGCCCCAGCACCAGCCAGTGACCACCGGGAAGACGGAACTGCCGGCCGGTCAACAACAGCTTTATATCGTTGACCTGAAACTGCTCCCGGCCAAAGGAAAACAGACCGGCATAAAAACGCTCGATTCGGGAGGCAAGATTGGGATCGGTGAGCACACAGCCCCCGGCAGGTGCAGGAAACTCGGTAATACCCATGGCATGGGCCAGATCAATCTGCGGTCTGCGACCGCGGCCGGAAAAGCCATACAGCTGCTGGCGATCGACAAGTCCTTCACGTTCCGGACGAGTGGGATCCATTCTTTTGGCACAGAGCGGCCGGAGCAGGATGTCCTCGCAGCCGGAATCGCGTTCAATCACGTTCAAGGTATCACGGCGCTGGGACATGGGCCGCTGGCCCAGGACTTCACCGGTAAAAAGAAAAGAGGCCTGATACGATTCCATCAACTGCCGGGCCCGGGTCAGCATCATGATTTTACAGTCAATGCAGGGGTTGAAATTCTTGCCGAACCCATGGGCCGGATTTTTCAACAGCTCGATGTAGCCGTCACTGAGATCGATCAACTCGACTTCAATACCATATTTTTCCAGGACGTCCCGCTGGTATTCCTTTTGCTGATCGAGCAGGTGATGATCAAAAAAAGGGGTCACAAACTTCAGAGCCCGTACCCGGATCCCCTGAGCCGCAATCACCCGGCAGGACAGGAGCGAATCAAGCCCGCCGGAAAGAAGGCCCAGGGCCGTTATTGTCGCCATATTCTCACTCGCCTTGTTTTTCTGCAAGCGCTTCGGCATAGGCCAGAGTCTGCTCACTTGGATTTTCACCGCCCAGCATCCGGGCCAGCTCTCCTACCCGTTCCTCCCGGGCCAGGAGACGGATAGAGGTAATTGTCCGGCCGTCTTCCACGTTTTTTTCCACCAGATAATGGACGTCGGCATGGGCGGCAATCTGGGGCAGATGGGTGATACAGAATACCTGATGATATTGGGCCAGCTCACTGATTTTTGTTGCCACCGCTTCAGCCGCCTGGCCGCCGATCCCGGCATCCACCTCGTCAAAGATGACCGTGCCCACCTGATCCCGTCGGGCAAGGATACACTTCATGGCCAGCATGAGACGGGAAAGCTCACCACCGGAGACAACCTTGACCAGAGGTTTAGCCGGTTCCCCCGGATTGGCGGAGAACAGGAACTCCACCTGATCCCGTCCACTGGCCTGGATCCCGTTCATTCCCAGACCTTCTGGATCACGAATAGATACCTCAAACACTGCCTGGGAAAAATGGAGGGATCCCAGTTCCGCCTCCATGGCGGCCGACAACTTTGCCGCCACATAGCGCCTGGCCTCGGTCAACTCTGTTGCCTTGAGCAGGGCCTCTGTACTGACCTCTTCAAGGGCGAGCTCCAATTCATCAATCTCGTCTTCAAGACCAACCAGTTCCGCCAGTTCCCTTTCGGCCCGCTCGGCATAGGTGAGCACATCCTCCAGCTCCGGCCCGTATTTTCGCTGCAGCTGTTTGAGCTGGGCCAGTCGGCTTGAAATCTCTTCCAGGCGGGAACTGTCCATGGGCAAGGCGTCACGGTAGACACGCAGCGCCCCCTCAAGATCTTCAATTTCGTAACAGTTCGAACTGATCCGCTCGGCAAGCTCACGGACTTCCGGATCAAGCTCGGCAGCCTGTTCCATATTTTTCCGGATGGTTACCAGATGCTCAATCACCTTGTTCTGGAGCAGCTGATAGCTGTTACGGGCAAGAGCCGACAGGGTTGACGAGGCCTTGAGCCGCTCGCGTTCCTCAACAAGCTGCCGGTCTTCACCGGGCGAAGGATCGATCTCCCGAATCTCCCGGAGCTGGTAACCGAGGAAATCGCGGCGCTGTTCCTTATCCTGCTCCTTTTCCTGTAACTCCCTGAGTCTGCTGGACAACTGCTGCCACTTTCTGAACAGACGGCTGAAGTCCTGCCGCTGCGTCCGCAGTTCACCGTAGGAATCGAGATACTCGAGATGCTTTCCGGCCTGCAGGAGTTGCTGGTGGTCATGCTGACTGGCAATATTAACCAGATTTTCAGTCAACTCGGCCGCCAGTCGGGTCGTTACCGATCGATCGTTGATAAACAACCTGCTTCGTCCCTTGCGGTTCAGGACCCGTCGAATCAAACACTCGTCGCCGGACTCCAGATCATATTCACGCAAAAAGCTGCGAATCTCATCATGGTTGTCACCTAGAAAAAAAACGGCCTCGACCTCGGCCTGATCGCAATCGCTGCGAATCCAGGCGGAAGAACCGCGTCCGCCGGTCAGCAGGTGAATAGCCTGAAGAATGATCGATTTCCCAGCCCCGGTTTCGCCGGTAAAGACCACCAGACCGTTTTCACGACCGGAAAGATCCAGCTGGAGGGAATCAAGCAGCGCTATGTTTTTTATCCGTAATTCTTGAAGCATAGATTCCGGGTTCAGAGGTTAGGAGACCATATTACGGCAAACAGCCGGGGCCCCTCTTTTATTCCCAACAGGACATTCTTCTTGACGGAAGCGCCTGCAAGCTGTATCCTATTGATTATCCAAGTAAAGTTTCTACGGAGAACTGTATGGCAAAAATCCGGCCGCTCAGTGCCAGCCTGGAAGATTATATTGAGGCCATTTACCATATCATTGCAGAAAAGCAAGTCGCCCGAGGCAAAGACATCACTGCCCGTTTAAATGTCAGCGGCGCATCGGTCACCGAAGCCCTGCGGTCCCTTTCTAAAAAAGGCCTTATCAACTATGCTCCCTATGAGGTTATCACCTTAACCGACATAGGCCGAACCACGGCCGAAGATGTGGTTCGGCGCCACAATGCCCTGAAAAAATTTTTTGTTGAAGTCCTTGCCATTGACGATGATACGGCCGAACAGGGGGCCTGTAAGATCGAACACACTGCGCCACCCGAGATTATTGCCCGGATGGTTGACTTCATCAGGTTTCTTGAAGTCTGCCCCCGAGGTGGAAAGGATCTGATTCAGGGATTTTCGGACTTCTGTGAAAAGGGCCAAACCCGGACGGACTGTGCAAACTGCGTTTCCCAATGCCTGGACCCCAGAGCCCGAAGCACGGAATAGGCTATTTGTTAATCAGGCCGAGGACCTCTCCATCTTCGGGAAAACGACCCGACTGCTTTTTGGAAAAAATCTGTCTGCCATCGACAACCACCTCATAGACACCGCTGCTGCCGGCAATCAATTCAACATCTGCATCCGCACCAAGGGCGCCACGTAACTCTTCCTCCAACCTGGAGGCCCGGGGTTTATAGTTTCACTTCGTGCAGTATTCAATAGTAATCTTCATACACATACCTTTGGTGGAGAACATAAGGGTTCGCTCAACAATAACTTCGTAGAGGTGAGGTGTAATGTGGACATTTAGAGAAGTGATCTGATTGCATGCAACCGCAAGCGTAGCAGGGCTACGCCTACGGATTGCATAATTGAAGATCGCTTTTCTAAATGTTCAAAGT
>DRKH01000011.1 GCA_011051825.1 Desulfobulbus sp. | reverse complement strand
GGAGCAGGCTGGCTCTGGTTAAAAAACATAAACCCTGAGTGGTTGAGATGTCGTCCCCTGTTTTCCTCTCTATTTTAATCCCGGTCTATAACTGGGATATCGGCCCTCTGCTTGATCGTCTTTGCAGGCAAGGGCAACGGCTGCCGGATGGAGTGCAGGTGGAGATACTTGTTCTTGATGACGGTTCGACAACAAAAACAAAACATGCCAACGCCTCCCTGGCCGAACAACTGCCCCTCGTCCACTATGAGGAATCTGCAGTCAACCGGGGCCGGGCCGCGACCCGTAACGCATTGCTCAAGCAGGCACAGGGGGAGTTTGTCCTTTTTCTGGATGCGGATATGCTGCCTGATCGGGAGGATTTTCTCCGGATGTACCTGGAACAGGGCGATCAAGGTGCTGAAATCGTCTGCGGCGGGATCAGTTACGAGCAAAATAATCATAACAGGCCGGAATACGATTTTTATCTCTATAAAAGTCGGCATACTGAGGCCCTGACAGCAGAGATACGTAACCGGAGTCCATGGCGATATCTGTTTACCTCCAATATCATGGTGCGGCGCGACATCGTCGAGTCGGTCCGTTTTGATCCCCGATTTACAGGCTATGGGTTTGAAGATATTGAATGGGGCATCAGGTTAAGTCGATCATATACCGTTCTCCATATCGACAACACCTGTTCCCATATGGGCGTGATGACCAAAAAAGAGGTGATGGCCAAAATGCGCGAATCAATACCGAACTTCAGCCTGCTCATCGGCCTTCATCCTGCAGAAACCGGTCGTGCCGGCGCTGCACGACCGGCTTTTGTCCTCCGGTGCTGGCCCGATGTCCTGCTTTTGTCGGCAGACAGGCTGCTGACGGCGTTGTTTTTCGCTTTAAGATGGAACCCTCTCCTCTTTTATCTTTTCCAGGGCCATAAGGCACTGCTGCTGGCACGGGAGATCAAAAAAACATCGCGGGGAGGATTAGCTTGATTTCAATTATTATCCCGACCTTAAACGGCGGCGAACTCTTTGCAGAGGTTTTGAAGGGGATTGGCCGTCAGCAGCTGGATGAAGAATATGAACTGCTGGTGTATGACTCGGCATCCACCGACAACACCGTTGCCACGGCCAGAACATTCGGGGCAAAAGTTGTCTCTATCGGCAGAGAAGACTTTGATCACGGCAGTACCCGAACTCTGGCGGCGGAACAGGCCCGGGGCGACATTCTGATTTTTATGACCCAGGATGCGGTTCCTGCCGATACCGTTGCTCTTAAGAAACTGACCGCCCCGTTTGCCGATAGAGAAGATATTGCCGCAACCTACGGGCGGCAGCTGCCGGCCCCGGATGCGGATATCTTTGCCGCTCACCTGCGGCTCCATAATTATCCGGGCACATCCGCCGTCAGATGCTGGCAGGATCGCAAGACATACGGTTTTAAAACCGTGTTCATCTCCAATTCCTTTGCCGCCTGGCGCCGGGATGTACTGGCCGGTCATGGTTTTTTTCCGGCCAGACAACTCTTTGGCGAGGATACCTGTGCACTGGCAAATTTACTGGAAAACGGCTACTGTGTGGCCTACGTCAGTGAGGCCAGGGTCTATCATTCGCATAATTATTCTCCGGTCCAGGATTTCAGACGCTACTTTGACATCGGTGTGTTCCATGCCTGTCACAGTGACATGCTGGAGAAGTTTGGTTCACCGACCGGGGCCGGAAAGCAGTTTGTCCGCTCTGAAACAGCCTACCTCAGGCAGCAGAAAAAATATCTCCGCCTGCCGGAGAGTATTTTTCGAAGCGGTGCTAAATTTATTGCCTATCAGTTGGGAAAACGGTACAAGAAGCTGCCGAAGAATTTGCCCCCGCTTCTGAGCCTTCATCGGCGCTGGTGGTCAACGGATGCGGTCCTCTCCGGAAACCAGTCTTGATTTTTTGTACAAGCCATCATGCCGGGGGGCGGATACAACGAACTATGTAACAGAGGCCGGAATGGGGAAGACCAGCAGTTGTCTCCGTCGCTGGAGGAGACTATCAACACGCCTCTGTCTTCCACCCACTGGCTGCCAATAATCTATGTCACCTCTTCTGTCCTGGAATCTGCGGGAACGCAGCTCATTTATCTACCGGATTCTGCATCTGCTTGACTGCTCCCTGGCCTGCGCTGTCCTCTGGCTGCTGGTTCAACTGTACCAGGTGCCCTGGAATTTCTATTACACCTATCTGGAGATTATTGTCTTTGTTGTTTGTTTTATCAGTTTTCATTCCTTCCAGATGTATCGGTCCTGGCGCGGCTGGAAATATTTTCGGGAATTTCTCGTTATCCTGCAGGCCTGGGGCACTGTAGTCGGCTGTCTTCTCTTTTACTTCTTTATATTCAAAATCTCCGAGGCCTATTCCCGGGTGGTTTTCATAATCTGGTCGGTGTCCATGCCGGTCCTGATTTTTTCACTCCACCTTATTGTTCGCAAGATTCTTCGTCACTACCGTTCCCAGGGGAAAAATATTCGTCATGCCGTTATCGTCGGTGCAGGCGACTTAGGGTTCAGAATGGCCCGTCAGGTTGAAGAAATTCCCTGGGCCGGGATAGAGATTGTCGGTTTTTTTGATGATAAAATTGATGCGAGCGGACAGGGAATGATCCTGAACCGGCCGCTGCTCGGGCGCATTGACGAGGTCCGTGATTTTCTCAAGGCCAATGACATTGATTACGTCTATATTGCCCTGCCCATGCGGGCCGAGCGAAAAATATTTAAAATCCTCCAGGAATGCCGGGATCTCGGGGCCCAGATTTTTCTGGTTCCGGATCTCTATATCTACGGCCTCCATCATGCTGAAATTCAGTCTCTCGGCGAGATGCTGGTCCTTAATTTTAATCCGGATACCGGCTGGAAACGCAGCTTTGATGTGATTTTTTCTTCGCTGGTGCTGTTCTTCGGCTTTCCTGTTTTTCTGATCGTGGCCGCATTGATAAAGATCGACAGCCGGGGGCCCCTGTTTTACCGGCATCGACGGATTACTTCCGCCGGCCGCGAGTTTGAGTGTCTCAAGTTTCGGACCATGGTCGTCGATGCCGATGAACAGCTCAGGGCGCTTCTGGCTGAAAATCCTGAAATGGAAAAGGAGTGGTCCCAATCGTACAAGTTGAAAAAAGATCCACGAGTCACCCGGATAGGTCGTTTCCTGCGCAGAACCAGCCTTGATGAGCTACCCCAGTTTTATAACGTTCTCAAGGGTGAGATGAGCGTGGTCGGTGCCCGGCCCATCGTCGGCAAGGAACTCGAAGAGTATTACAAGGGCAACGGGGAGCAGAGCGCCGGTCGTTATGTGTCCATGAAACCCGGGATTACCGGGCCCTGGCAGGTTATGAAACGCAGCGATACCGATGATTATAAGGAGCGGGTCGAGCTGGACGACTGGTATGTTTTAAACTTTTCTCTCCGCAACGACATAAAAATTATTTTCCAGACCATTCGCTGTATGTTCACCGGTAAGGGCGCGTATTGATTGCAGGTGGATGCTGGAAGGTTAGGGACGAAGCCCTGGCAAGGGAAGGCTTGAGCTGAGAGCATTAAAATCGTCAGTACAGGTAGACATTCTTTGTCAACAGGGATGGGCAACATCAATAATTAAATTGCAATAAACCGTGGTCTGCTCCCTGCTGTTTTGGATCCATCAGCTTGACTTTTCCTTTGAATTTTGATTACCTTATGTAAAGAAAAAAATATCAAGAGAAGGCCAAACCTGTTGAAAGACAGGGCCGGAAAACCACGGATCCTTAGGATAGCCGGGTTACTGCAGAGATATGGTGACCCGGCTATTTTTATTTTCTCAAAGTGATAAACAGATGTTGTTCTTTGCTTAAGCATGAACAGCCCTGGACGCTAACTTTAAAAAGATGGTACATCTGGAGGGAAAACATGAAGAAAATTATTATGTTCTTTTGTGTGGTAGCACTTGTCTTGGTAGCTCTCCCCACCTATGCTGCTGATAAGGTGGTAGTGATTCCTCTCAATACAAGTAAAGGTGGTCCCGGTAACTGGAAGTCGGTGTCCGTGAGCTCCCTGGGAGGTATTCCCAGAACATCTTCTGTAACTACAGCTCAAGGAGATACCTGCACTAGTCTTGGTCGCTATGCAACATCAGGTGGAAGTGAATTTCTGACAGTTCCTATCCAGCTTCCGGATGGAGCAACCATCACCGCGTTGACTGCTGTAATTTGTGATAATACAGCATCGTATAACGACGACGTGTATCTGTATCGTTCAGACGCTGTATCAATTGCACATACCAGCACCTCCATTGCTGAAGCAAGTACAACCCCGTTCATAAAAACAACGACCACAATTAGTAACGAAGTCGTCGATAATTCCCAATATTCCTATTATCTGTATATGGAAATCCATGGCACCCCCGGCAGCGATCTTTATCCGATAAGTGGAATCGTTACCTTGCAATAGATGAAGGCATTGTAAAATGCTTTAATTTGCTGTTAAATAAAAGCCAATGAAAACCTGTAGTTGAATAAAAGAGGGGCTGATTCTGCTTCTGACATTTTTTGTTTTAGGGTCGGCTCGATGAGCCGACCCTATCCGGTGCGAAAATATCTCGCCTGTTTTCTCAGAGATCGTCTTGGGCCTGGTACAAAGAGGTTCAGTCAAGGTTAATAACACCCGCAGATTCGCCCCTGTCGGATAACATTGAGTAGTTTCATATTGTTTCAAATCCCTGGCTCCCCCTCCTTGGTTTTTGACTCCTGTTTCACTTTGCATTTACTGCCTGCAGGAGCTGTTCCGGCGCATCCTCAAGCCCTTGCTCAAGATCAATGATCGCGGTTTCCGACCGTTCCGCCTTGCGTATTGTTGAAGAGTCAGGGAAAAAGGCCACCGGTTCCTCACCCAGGGCATCAATGAGAAACTGCCTGTCTTCCTCATCCTGAACCATATTGGCGACAAAAAGAACCCGTGGTATCTTAACGTCCTCAGCCATCTGTTTGATTTTAAGAGCGGTCCGGATACTCGAACGCGAGGGGATGACGACGATCAGAAGTTGATCGACTCCGGCCACCGTGCCCCGACCGAGATGCTCGACTCCGGCCTCCATGTCGAGCAGAACCACCTCCTTTGCGGTCAGCAGCATTTTTTTCAGCATCTTTCGCAGGACATGATTTTCCGGGCAGGCACATCCTCCTTCAGCGACCTGGACCGCACCCAGCACCATCAGCCGAATGTTTTCGTGTTTAATCATGAAGTCCTGCAACAGATCGTTGACGTCCGGGTTGAGATTGTAAAAGGGAGAGCCCTCACTCTTGCCGGCCCGCTCGGCAAGCAGTTTGGTCATTTCAGCAATGGGCTTGACCTCTTCGGCATTCCCGACCCCCAGAGTCTGGGCCATGTGCGGGCTGGGATCAGCATCTATCACCAGTACTTCACGGCCCTGTTGTCTCAGCTTGCCTGCCAACAGGGCCATTATTGTTGTTTTGCCGACGCCACCTTTGCCACTGATTGCTATTTTCATGCTCAAATCCTGTTTCGGTTGCCTTCTGTGAAAGATTGATTACAATATAAGAGAACCGTTCAGCCAGCCGATTCAGTGCGTGCCTCTGAGCAGTTAGAGCAGAGTTTCCGGTTGGTAGCCGATTCTGATAGATACACTATAAGAAACTCTACATCTTTTACCCGAAAATCGCCCTTGAAACGATGTTGTTTCTGATGATTTTCATCGTTCGTTGTGGCCGTGATGTTAAAAAAATCCTGGTCCAGCCATGCTGGTTTATCCGAAAATCGTCTCGGGAATCGATAGAAGGCTCCCTGAAGTGTTGAGGCGGTTTGCATGCTTTGTCGAGACAGCGGTCGGGAGACTGCCCGGCCGCGTTGATCAAATTTATTCGTAAGGAGAACTTTTTATATGGAGACTCAACAGTATCAAACCACTGCAGTAACGGTTGCACAGGCCCGTCAGGAGGCGTCAACGGTCTTCCTGGCCAAGGTCTTCAACTGGATGGCCATCGGCCTGGGGTTGACCGGTGCCATTGCCTGGTTTACCGCCAGCTCCGGCCTGGCCATGTCCATTGTCGGCAGTCCCGTGTTTATAATTCTGATTCTTGCCGAGTTGGGCATGGTTTTTTATCTGTCGGCCCGGATCAACAAGATTCAGCCCGGCACGGCAACAGGCCTGTTCCTCGGCTATGCGGTGTTGAACGGCCTGACCCTGTCCACTATTTTTCTGGCCTACACCAGGGCCTCCATCGGCGGGACTTTTCTTATTACCGCCGGCATGTTCGGGGCAATGGCCGTGTACGGGATGGTTACCAAGCGGGATCTGTCTGGAATGGGTTCTTTTCTGTTCATGGGCCTGATCGGGATCATTATTGCCTCAATCGTCAATATCTTTCTGCAGAGTTCAAGCCTCTACTGGACAATTTCCGTTATCGGTGTCCTGGTTTTTGTCGGCCTGACAGCCTGGGATGTTCAGAAGATTAAGACCATGGGGGAACAGGGCATTATGGAGCAGGGAGAGGGGGCTGTCCGCAAGGGGGCTATTATCGGGGCGCTTGCCCTCTATCTTGACTTTATCAACCTCTTTCTGATGCTGCTTCGCTTTTTTGGCGGCAGTCGCGACTGAACTCATCTAACTTAATGCTGTATTTCGGCTTGCTGCCTTCCGGCGGCAAGCCTTTTTTTGTAAGTGTTCAGGGGCACCGCACGGAGTCTCGTCCCTCGCTTACCCGGAGTCTCGCAGGCTCGCTTACCCGGAGTCTCGCAGGCTCGCTTACCTCTTCGCACGGTCGCGACTGCACGAATCTACGGCACTCCTGAACAGCTACAGGTGGTGGTTGGGCTAGTTCTCTGCCCTTACCTGAATAGTTACACAAATAGTTAGAAATCCTGTGACCAGTTACCTTTTTTTTATTGATATTTTTCTACCAGTTCGTAAAGCCTGTCCAAGTATTTTTCTTTATAGATCAGCTGGTTGGATCCTTCGATTTCGCTTATGGTGACCGGAAGCAGGGGCTTGATGTCGATTCCGTGTCGATTGATCCCCTCCATGTTTGCCTGGTCGACCAGCAGAATCGCATAGTAGTTGATCAACAGCCGTGAGCGGGAATCCCGGCGAAAGAGGTAGGAGCGCCCACCCATGCTGTTGAGGAAAAACCCTGCATATTCATACAGCTTGTCCAGCGGGGCATGGAAGGAGAACTCCTTGCTGTTGCACTGCTTGCCTGTGCTCCATGCAAACACCTCGGCGGCCACATCCTCTATGGTTTCCCGTTCGCGATCGAGTATGGCCTTGATGACCAGAATATTTTTTCCGCCGATGACCCGGAAAAAATGCGCCATGTTTTTCAGGATAGTATAGAGATCATCCGACTCCCGCGAGACCACCGGTGGGTTGTTCAGCAGTTTAGTGGCCAGAGCTATAAAATAATCCTGGGCCGGGGCTCCGAGTTGAAAGTCCCGGATGTATTCCTTTTGATCCAGATGGGTAAAAAAAGCATGCAGGCTGTGTGCCAGCTGTTTGCATTGGAGCTGTCGCGGGGTCAACGTTTCCTGATCCGGTGCCGGCTGCTGCGGATTTTCCATTGTGCCGACCCGGTCGTTCACTGTTCCGACCCGGTCGTTTTTACCCGGAACCGGAATGGTTTGGACTGGTCGGGGAGCCTGTACCGCTGATAATGGGGATTCTTTTGATTCTTTCTGCACCGCCTTCCGTATCGGCAAGGGGGGCGTTGGGGAAACCTGTGCAGAAGGGACAGCTGCAGATGGCCGGCCGGCCGGCTGTTGAATCGTTGTAACGGGTGATGGCGCCGGTGGAGAGAATAGCATCCATGCTCCGGCGATCCCGGCGGCCAGAACAAGACTGACCAGGACAACAGGGAGAATAGAGTTCTTTTTTGTTCGTCCGGACTGCTCTGGGTCCGGGCGCTCCGGGGCGACCATGAAATTTCTGTTATTGTAGAGGGTTATATTTTGATCTGTACGACAATGTCTTGTGTAATGTAGCAGAAATCTGCGGGAATGGAAAAAGAAAAATGGGCCTCTTCGGCAGTTCCGTCCAGATGCTGGTTCCCGGCCAATACATTCTATTCCTTCCTGAACTCAGCAGGACCAGACCTGTTTTTTCCACAATTGAATTGTTTACATTGGTTCGCGAGCGAATGAATGATCATTCTTTCTTAACAACTTGTTAAAGTTAACTTATCCTAACGGAGTTCTATTTTTTTTCTACTTGACGCTGATGGAGGAAAGAGCTACAATTTTTGTGTTTTATGTGCATGTCGGGCTCCCAGAGCCAATACTGAAAGGATAACTGTCTATTGTTCCAGTCTTTTTAAACCGATCCAAGGAGGAGTAACCTATGTCTGTCTACGTAACTGGTCACAAAAATCCGGATACCGATTCCGTCACCGCTGCCATTGCCTATGCCGAGCTGATGAAGGCCCAGGGCGAAGATGCCATTCCGTCCATGCAGGGCGAGATGAACCCGGAAACCGTGACCGTTCTTGAGCGTTTTGGTGTTGCCGCACCGGAGATCATGACCGATGCAACCGGCAAGCAGATTGCCCTGGTTGACCACAGTGACCTGAATCAGGCCCCGGATAACCTGAGTGCGGACAGTGTTGTCGCCATTATTGATCATCACAAGATCGGTGACGTCACCACCAATCAACCCATCTTCTGCTGCGTTAAGCCCGTCGGCTGTACCGGCACAGTTCTCAAGGAGCTCTACGATGTTGCCGGTGTTGCCGTTGATGGCAAAGTCGCCGGACTGATGCTGGCTGCTATTCTCAGCGATACCGTAAACTTCAAATCCCCCACCTGCACCGATGCTGATAAAAAGGCCGTAGCCGAGCTCAAAGAGATTGCCGGTGTAAGTGATACCGATGGCCTGTTCATGGATATGCTCAAGGCAAAGAGTGCCGTTGACGGCGTACCGGCCCGGGATCTGCTCAACCGTGATTACAAAGATTTTGATATGAACGGCAACAAGGTTGGTTGCGGTCAGCTTGAGCTGGCAACCCTGGACCAGGTCGCTGCCATTCGTGATGATCTGCTTGCCGCCATGAAGGAGCAGAAGGCCGAGGGCGGACATCACACCATCCTGCTTATGCTCACCGATGTTGTTAAAGAGGGGACAGATCTGGTTGTTGTCTCCGACGATCCTTCCATTGTTGAAGGTGCCTTTGACACCAAGCTCGACGGAGACTCCATGTGGATCCCCGGTATGATGAGCCGTAAAAAACAGACCGTACCGAACATGCAGAAGGCATTCGGCTGCTAAACTCTGTAGCGTACGTCACCTGTCAGGGGATGGCCTTTATGGTCATCCCCTTTTTT
The DNA here is from genome assembly GCA_011051825.1 of Desulfobulbus sp. GTDB lineage: Bacteria > Desulfobacterota > Desulfobulbia > Desulfobulbales > Desulfobulbaceae > DRLX01. Next base: position 9,722 of record DRKH01000011.1, on the reverse strand, counting down.
TTTTATCCTGCCGGGCACTGTATCTTCCGGATTTTTTCAGTGTAGTTAAAGTTTTTATCCCGCTCGTCGGTGTGGCACTGGAGACAGGTGTCCTGGTCGGGTTTTACCGGTCGGACCTTGGCGGGCGTTAGCGTGTGACCGCGCGCCGGGCCATGACAGCTCTCACAGCCGACGCCCTGCAGCTCCAGCGGGAGCATATCCAGCAGCTTCTCCCGTTGGACCAGTCCTGCATCGTATGTGGGCAGTGTGACGTGACAGAGCAGGCACTCCGGATTATACTGTTGATCCAGATCGGCCAGGGTCTGCCAGGCCTTGGCGTGGTTGGTTGTGAGGTAGAATGAGGTCTGCACGGGGTGACATTGTTTACAGGCCGGCCAGCCGGCCAGCCCCTGCAGAGCTTCGGGAAAATCGTTGTTGCCGGTGGCGTTTTGTGTTGCCGTCTTCCGTTTCCTTAGTTTTTGCTGTGCCTTTCGGTTGATCTGATTTACCTCGCGTCTGGTCTGGTCGACGATGGCCTTGATTGTCTTGTCTTCGGGCAGAGAAGTTTTAAGGGCAATAAAACGGTTTTCATAGCTGCACGCTGTCCGGGGCCTGCGGTTGCGCTCTTTTTGCGCCTGCAGCTGCCGTATGATCTGTTCGCTTTGGGTTCTGTTGTTCAGCAGCTGTTGAAAACGGGTATTTTTTGCGAGAGCTTGTTTTGTGTTTCGTTTCTGCATTCGTCCGATCTGCCAGTTTATCCGGTCCAGGCGATTCTGTTCTTTCTGCAGTTGATCGGGAACCTGTTTGTTCCAGGTTTTCGAATCGTTCCAGTCGATCTGCAAAAAACCGGCATATTTTCCCTGTGGTGCGGTCTGGCAGAGGAGGGTATTGTTGATGTTGACCGGGGGTTGGTTACCGCCCCCCTGTCCGGATTGAAGAAGAATATGAATGTTGTCGAATTTTCGAGCAATTTCTTCATTGGTTCTTCTGGGCTCACTGGAGAGCAGGATAATCATGTCAGCTTTTTTCTCAACTTCCCGAAGTGTTTTCGGCAGGATTGACTGCCAGGGCAGAACATGAAATCCCTTGTTTTGCAGTATATTGCGCGGGTTGCCGGTCAGACCGAGGATGGCGATTTTTAATGTGCCCGCCCGGGTCAGCAGATACGGTTTGAATACGGGGGCAGTCCCGCGATTGGGGTACAGGTTCATGGAGAGAAAGTTCAGGTTGTTATCCCGGGCCAGTTGTTTGAGAAATGAAAGACCGGCGGCAAGATCACGGGGTGCGATACCGATCGCGCGGGTTCCCATTGTCCGTACTGCCCGGGCAATTCCCTGTGCGGTTCGTTTTGCCGCATCTTCCGCCGGGCCGGTGAGCATCGGCTGTTTAAAGAGCAGGGCCCCGCTGTCGAGAACGAGGGCCGGGGTCTTTTTATTTTTTTCCGTAAGCATTTTGATTTGAAATGCTTTTCTGGACAGACCGCCCAGCTGTTTGCTGCTTCAGCCGCAGGCCTCAAGTTCGCTGCGGACATCATTACTGTAAAAGAGCAGCAGATTCGACCCGGCATGACCGGCTGTTGGGCTCAGGCATACAAGGGTCAGAACCGTCATGAAAATAGGTAACAAATTATTTCTGTTGTTGGGTTGCATTGTTCTGTGCTCTCTCCTGTAAGATTTTGCGCCATTTGATAAGGCGATCACGAATTACGGCCTCAAAACCGCGGTTGGTCGGTTCATAATATCTGCGGCCGGATAACTCGTCCGGCAGGTGCTCCTGATCGACCAGGCCATGTTGCTGTTCATGGGCATATTTGTAGCCTTTGCCGTAGCCGATTTTTTTCATCAGGCCGGTGGGCGCATTCCTGAGATGGAGGGGCACCGGCAGGGTTCCCGTTGCCCGGATGTCCTTATTGATCTGTTGTTCCGCCCTGTACAGTGCATTGCTTTTAGGGGCGGTTGCCAGGTAGGTGACGGCTTGGAGAAGGGCAAGCTCCCCTTCCGGCGAACCGAGCATGTGAAAGGCATTGCGGCAGTTGAGTGCGACCTGCAGCCCCTGAGGGTCGGCATTGCCAATATCTTCGCTGGCAAAGCGGATAAGCCGGCGGGCAATATACAGCGGGTCTTCCCCGCTGACCAACATCCGCCGCAGCCAGTAGGCTGCCCCGTCCGGGTCACTGTCCCGCATGCTCTTGTGCAGGGCGGAGATGATGTTGTAATGTTCTTCCCCGTTGTTGTCATATCGAAGATTATGGTGTTGCTGGCCTGCTTCACGAATAAGCGCTTCGGAAATCTCCTTGTGGCCGCCGGACTCAGGCAGCAGTGAGGCCGCCGTTTCCAGGCAGTTCAGGGCCCGGCGACAATCACCGTCGGCCAGCTTGGCCACCAGCTCCAGGGCCGCATCGGTTGCAGTAAGCTTGAGCGTGCCCAGGCCTTTTTCTCTGTCGACCAGAGCTCGCTGGACAATCGTTTTGACGTCCTCCCGGTTCAGGGGCTGAAGGACCAGAACCTGACAGCGGGAGAGCAGCGGGGCAATGACATGAAAGGAGGGGTTTTCCGTGGTGGCACCGATCAGGGTCAGGAGACCACTTTCCACGTGGGGCAGGAAGGCATCCTGCTGGCCCTTGTTGAACCGGTGAATTTCGTCGACAAAGAGAATGGTCTGCCGCCCGGCCCCCTGGTGTTTTTTTTCGGCATCGGCAACAATTTTTCTAACATCCTTTACCCCGGAAAGAACTGCGGAGAAAAATATGAAATCGGCGTCCAGGCTGTTTGCCAGAATCGTTGCCAGCGTTGTCTTCCCTGAGCCGGGTGGCCCCCAGAGCAGCAGTGAGGGGATTCTTCCTCTTTCGAGCAATCCGCTGAGCAGGCGATTGCTGTCTGTGAGGTGGTTCTGACCGACAAATTGATCCAGAGCGTCAGGCCGCATTCGCTCGGCAAGCGGTGTATTATGCAGGTATGTATTTTTCATGGGCTTGTCTCTGATATTGACTGAAATTCGCTCGGGCGTCAAGGGAATGCTGCTGTTCTTCTGCTGTCTATTCCTTGCCTTGCACAGGGCTTGATGGTAAGGTGATGGAGTAAATGTTGAAGGATTGTAACTGTTCAGGAGCACCCCATCTCTGCACGGTCAGGCCTGATTCACATAGGAATCACTATAGTTCACAGGGCTGACTGCACAGATATGGAGCACTCCTGAACAGTTACAGGTGGTGGTAGGGCTAGTTCTCTGCCCCTACCTGAATAGTTACGAAGGATTTATCAATCCGTGATCGTTTACTGCGGTTAAACTGCAATCCGTTACCGTATTTGCAAAAAAATACTATAATTTTAAACCTGTTTATTGTCGTTGTTCAGCCTGCCATCACCGATTAACGGGGGCTGTCTGCCAAGAGAGATGTATGATGCAGCCGATTCTGCTTATTGCAGAGGAAACAACATATTCCGCTCGTATTCGCCGGTTGCTTGCTGGATATGAGCTGTTTCAATGTGAAACCATTGCCGATGGGGTACTGTTATGCAGGCAGCATAACATTAATCTGATTCTTGTCGCCGAGAATATCGGCAGTCTGGGCGGTTGTGAGGTTTTTCATGCACTGCGCCGACAGTGTCCGACAGTGTCCGGGCTGTTACTCTCCAAAACGGAGGACAATGTTCTGCTGCGTCAGGCAATTGATGCCGGTATCTGCGGGCTGGTCGAATTGCCCCTTGATGGTGAACAACTCAATGCCCGGGTTGCCGGGGCCATGGAAACGGTGACTCTGCGGGAGGAGAACACCCGTTTGCGCACCCTGCTTCCCCTGTACAGCCTCGGGGAACAGTTTCTTTCCGCCACCAGTGAAAAAGAGGTCCTGGACAATCTGCTGGATGAGGTTGTGCAGCAGACGGGTGCCGGTCAGGTTTCGGTGATGCTGTTTGATGCTGATGAGGCCTGCCTGCGCATTGCTGCTGCCAGGGGGATGGACAGGGAACTGGTGGACTCCATCCGGCTTCAGCCCGGTGACCAGATCGCAGGCTGGGTATTTCAAGAGGGAAAACCGGTGATCCTCAATCGGGACACCCAGCAGAAAACACTTTTTGCCCCTCTGCTCAAACGAACGGAGATTACCTCGGCTATTTCTTTTCCCTTAAGTGTTCGGGGGAATATTCTCGGGGTCCTTAATATCAGCCGGGTCGCTGAGGATTCTTTTTTTTCGGAAGCGGACAACGAAATGCTGGGCATCATCTGTGGACAGGCCGCCCTGGCCCTTGAAAATGTCCGATCGCTTGAACTGGCAAAAAACACGACCCGGATGCGAACCCTGTTTGAGCAGTATGTGGCCCCCGAGGTCGCTGAAATTCTTCTGGCCAGTGATGTGGATATCATGGGGGTCGGTGAGATCAAGGAGGTCACGGTCCTTTTTGCCGATATACGCAATTTCACCAATCTTGTCCAGCATCTGGAGCTGTCTGATCTGCGAATTTTTCTTAACGAATTCTTTCAGATTTTCACGGATACCATTTTTCAGAACCAGGGGACTGTGGACAAGTTTATGGGCGATGCGGTTCTTGCCGTGTTCGGAGCCCCGGTTGAGCAGAACAATGCAAATCTGGCCGCCGTACGGACGGCCCTGGTTATCCGGGACCGGTTTGAATCCCTGCGTGTCCGCTGGGCCGAGTACAGCGAGGACTTTCGAACCGTTGATCTGGGGATAGCCGTGACCTGCGGCCGGATGTATCTCGGCAATGTCGGCTCAGCCAGACGGCTTGACTATACGGTAATCGGCACCCCGGTGAACATTGCCCAGCGTCTGGCAGCGGAATCTTCCCGCAGCCGGATTTATCTGACGGAACCGGTTCAGCGGGCGGTTTGTTCTCAGATCGAAACAGATGAAATCGGTGATTTGTCCCTGCGGGGAGTGGAACACAAAGTACGCGTTTTCTGCATATAGCGGTGGGCGGGAAAAAAGAGACGGCAGCTAACCGTTCACGGTTCTGCTCATGGTGTGTGACGACCACCAGTTACCCCGTTTTTGCTGCTGTATCCGCATGGCCTTGTGCAGCCGTTTCATCTGATCCCCCTCGGGATGGGTCATGAAATCGACGCCCATTTTAAAGGCCCTGATTTGATCCTGGCGAAACAGGTCCATCCAGATCGGTCTGGCCGCAATGGAAAACTTGATATTGTCCGGCGGGATATTCATGGTAAGCTGTAATAACCATGAGTCATTTTCACGGGTTGAGTGAAAGACATGGTAGGCATTTTTCATAACCTGCGACATGAGCAGGCAGGCGCCATGGTCGGAGATATCTATTATGCGTCCGGAAAAGGGACCGGACAGCAGTTCCCCGGTAATGCCGTTTTTGGCCGTTACCATGATGGGAAGATAGTCGGTAATCCGTTTTGATCGTCTCAGTTCTGTGATCATGCCGTCAGTGATGTACCGGGAAAAAGTTGCATACTTATCTTCTTCTAGCACATTTGGGTAAATTCATAAATAAAAAAGAACGAACCTGTGCGCTGATGCGTTTTGTTTCTTCTCCTCAGCCGCAACAGGTTTCACCAGAAATTGATTTGGAGTTGTCATGAAGTTGAAAGAACCTCGGCTGCTGCAGCAGCAATGTTTTGTGGCCGGAAAATGGATTTCCGCCGTTTCCGGAACAACCCTTGCGGTCCATAACCCGGCAACCGGCGAGCTGATAGGCACTGTGCCGTCCCTGGGCAGAGACGAAACTGTTCAGGCCATTACCGCCGCCGACAAGGCCTGGCCGGGCTGGCGAAAAATGACCGCCCACGAGCGTTGCCGCATTCTCCGGCGCTGGTACAATCTTATTGTCGAGCATCAGGATGACCTGGCCCTGATCATGACCATGGAGCAGGGTAAGCCGCTGGCCGAGTCTCTTGGCGAGATCCTGTACGGGGCCGGTTTTGTGGAATGGTTTGCCGAAGAGGCCAAACGGGTCTATGGCGATACCATCCCCATGGGCCAGCCGGGCAAGCGGATCATCGTGATTAAACAACCGGTCGGAGTCTGTGCCGCTATCACCCCCTGGAACTTTCCGTCGGCCATGATCACCCGCAAGGCCGCACCCGCCCTTGCTGCCGGTTGTCCGGTTGTGATTAAACCGGCTGCCCAGACCCCGTTTTCCGCCCTGGCCCTGGCTGAACTGGCTCGGGAGGCCGGAATGCCGCCCGGGGTCTTTAATGTCCTCACCGGCCCGGCCGGTGAAATCGGCGGGGAGTTGACCGCAAGCCCGGTTGTCCGCAAGCTCAGTTTTACCGGCTCCACGGCAGTCGGCAAGATGCTGATGCGTCAGTGCGCCGACACGGTCAAAAAAATCTCCCTGGAACTGGGCGGTCATGCCCCCTTTATTGTCTTTGACGATGCCGATCTTGACGAGGCCGTTGAAGGGGCCGTTGCCTCCAAGTACCGTAACTCCGGTCAGACCTGTGTCTGCGCCAACCGTTTTATCGTCCAGGAAGGGATCTATGAGGCCTTTACTCAACGGCTGACTCAGGCGGTAACGGATCAACTCAAGGTCGGCAACGGCCTTGACGAGGGTGTCAACCAGGGGCCGCTCATTGACCTGAACGCGGTCATCAAGGTGGAACAGCAGATTCAGGATGCCCTGGACAAGGGGGCCCGGCTGGGTTGCGGCGGTAAGCGGGCAGGGGAAAACGGTTTCTTTTTTGAGCCCACTATCCTGCTTGATGTAACCACCGATATGCTGATTGCCCATGAGGAGACCTTTGGCCCGGTGGCACCGCTGTTTTCCTTTGCCACCGAGGAAGAGGCCGTGGCCATGGCCAATGATACCCCCTACGGCCTGGCTTCCTATTTTTACAGTCGGGATGTGGGCCGGGTCTGGCGGGTGGCCGAGGCCCTGGAATACGGGATGGTCGGGATGAACACCGGTATCATGTCCACCGAGTCCGCACCCTTTGGCGGCATTAAGGAGTCCGGGATCGGCCGGGAAGGTTCAAAATACGGAATCGACGAATATCTGGAGATGAAATACCTCTGCCTGGGCGGAATAGAGAAACAGGGATAGGGTTGAGTGGGGCTCAGACCGTCGAGGAGGCTGGAGCCTCCAGATCCCGGCTGTCCACATAGGCGTAGGCACTGTGCTTATGGATGGACTCAAAGCTTTCGACCCCGATGGAAAACCAGTCGATATCCGGGTGGGCCAGGGCCTTCTGGGCCACCATCCGGACCACGTCTTCGACAAACATGGGATTGGCATAGGCCTCCTCGGTCACATGTTTCTCATCCGGTCGCTTGAGCAGGGCGTACAGTTCACAGGAGCCGCAGCTCTCCACCAGGCTGATCAGTTCTTCCAGCCAGATAAACTTGAGGGGCTGGACGGTCAGGGTGACCTCGGCCCGCTGGTTGTGGGCTCCGGCGTCGCTGATTTCTTTGGAACAGGGACAGAGGGTGGTCACCGGCACCTCGACTCTCAGGAGAAGTTTCTGCTCTCCCTCGGTGGTGCCTTTAAAAGAGCACTGGTATTCCATCAGGCTGCTGGTTTCGGTAACCGGGGCCTTTTTGGCCAGAAAATAGGGAAAGCGCATCTCCATGGTCGCCTGTTGGGCCTGGAGTCGCTGCCGTACCTTACCAAGCAGTTCCGGAAAGATGGTCGCATGCATGTCGCGGCGATACCGGCTTAAGAGTGCCGTAAAAACAGAGACACAGGAGCCCCGCAGCTGATGGGGCATGTCTGCCTGCAGCGAGATGGTGGCCACTGTCTGTTGCCGGGAGCCGTTCTTTTCCCGGATACTGACCGGACAGGTAAAGTTGTTGATGCCGACGGAGTCAAGTTTCATGGGGGTTCACTTACAGCATTTTGTGTCCTTGCTCAAGAAGTTTTACGTTTTGAATTCTGCATTTTGCGCTCCGGGTTATACGTAAACCCTTTCTCCTGGCAGCGGAAACCTGTACATTGAAACCCACTTTGTTTGAACCATGGCGAAAAGTATGGTAGGTTATTGCTTTTAGTTTGTTGTCGCGGGAGAATTATGGCTGAAGAAAAGGTACGGATTGATAAGTGGTTATGGGCGGCGCGGTTTTTTAAAACCAGGTCATTGGCGGCAAAGGCCGTCAGTGGTGGCCATGTCCACTTGAACGGCAGCCGGGTCAAGCCTGCCCGGCCGGTTCAGCCGGGCGACAGGCTGGTTATCCGGCGCGGAGAGCTCGAGTTCACTGTTATCGTTCTGGAACTGAGCGGTAAGCGCGGTCCGGCAGCGGTTGCCAGGACACTCTATGAAGAAACTCCGGAATCGATTGCCACCCGGGAAGCCGGTCGTGAGGAACGGCGTCTGATCCGTTCACCGGCTTCCCGTCCGCAGGGACGACCGGACAAGCGCGATCGCAGGAAAATACGAAAATTTTTACGTAAGGATTAAAGAGCAGGGGCTTAAAACCAGGGGTTAGGGACCAGGGGTTAGGGATCAGGGACTAGGGCTCAGGGATTAGCCTGAAGCTGGCCGTCTGCGGCGGTTGGTTGTGAATAGAAGATAGTAGGTAACTGTTCAGGAGTACCCCATCTCTGCACGGTCAGGCCTGATTCACATAGGAATCACTATAGTTCACAGGCCTGAGTGCACAGATATGGAGCACTCCTAAACAGTTACAGGTGGTGGTTGGGCTAGTTCTATGCCCCTACCTGAATAGTTACGATAGTAGAAACACATTGTGCATTTCAGAGAACAAAAGAGAAGGGAAAAATATGAAAAAGGTAGAACGGGCGTTGATCAGCTTGACCGATAAATCAGGCATTGAAGATTTTGCACGGGCCTTGACCGAGCTTGGAGTGGAGATCCTTTCCACCGGCGGGACCGCAAAAAAGATGCGGGACGGCGGAATCCCCGTAACCGATGTCTCGGAATTTACCGGATTCCCGGAGATGCTGGACGGTCGGGTAAAAACACTGCATCCCCTGGTTCATGGCGGCATTCTCAACCAGCGTGAGAATGCAGATCATCAGCAGCAGTGCAGGGAACACGGCATTCGTGATATCGATATCGTTGCCGTCAACCTGTATGCCTTTGAGAAAACGGTTGCCGATCCCAACTGCAGCCTTGCCGATGCAATTGAAAATATCGATATCGGTGGGCCGACCCTGCTCAGGGCCTCGGCCAAGAATTTCAGGGATGTCACCGTTATTGTCGATCCGGCCGATTACGAACAGGTACTTTCCGAGATTCGTGCAACCGGCAACACCACCCTCAAAACCAGGTTTCGGCTGGCGGTCAAGGTCTTTCAGCTGACCTCAACCTATGACACCACCATTGCCGACTGGCTGACCAAGGTGGATGTTGATTCCAACCCGTATTTTTCCGGAGAGTAACCATGCTCAAAATGGCGGTGCTGCTCTCCGGCAGTGGTCGAACCCTGGATAATTTTCACCAACGTATCCAGGCCGGAACCCTGCATGCGGAGATTCAGGTGGTGATTTCCAATGTGGGCGATGCCCTGGGCCTGGAAAAGGCAAAGCGATATGGCTACCCGGCCCTGCACGCGGTCGGTAACCGGGCCGTTAATGAACTCCTTGCCGATTATCCAATCGATCTTGTTGTCCTTGCCGGGTATCTCAAGCTGTATGCACCGCCGGAAGCGTTGAAACAGCGGGTACTCAATATTCATCCCTCCTTGATCCCTTCGTTTTGCGGGGCCGGATTTTATGGGCATCATGTCCACGAGGCGGTCAAGGCCCGGGGCTGCAAAGTCAGCGGCTGCACGGTGCATTTTGCCAATGAAGTGTATGATG
>DRKH01000010.1 GCA_011051825.1 Desulfobulbus sp. | reverse complement strand
CCTGAATAGTTACAAAATAGCCAGGAATGACATCACTTCGTGGGCGATTTTCGGATAAACCAGCATGGCTGGACCAAATTCTCAGGTCACAGCCACAACGAACGATGAAAATAGCCTGAATAAACAATGCTTCACGGCCCATTTTCGGATAAAGTCAAAACCCTGAGGTTTGTATGTTTACCTTTATTCATGCCGCTGACATCCACCTGGACAGCCCGCTTAAGAATCTGGCGATTCGTGAGGGCGCACCGGTTGAGACCATCCGAGGGGCGGCCCGCCGCGCCTTTGACAACCTGATTGAGCTTGCCGTTGCTGAACCTGTGGATTTTCTCCTGCTGGCAGGCGACCTGTATGACGGTTCCTGGAAGGATTACAATACCGGGCTCTATTTTCTTGATCGGATGCGCAGACTACGGAAGGCCGGTATCCGGGTCGTCCTGGTTTCGGGCAACCATGATGCCGCCAGCCGGATCACCAGGGCCCTGCGGCTGCCCGATAACGTCACCCATCTGTCGAGCCGCAGTCCCCGGACCCTGGAGCTGGAAGATCTGGCAGTGGCCATCCACGGCCAGAGCTATCCCCGTCGGGCGGTTCGTGAAAACCTGGTCCCGGCCTATCCTGATCCCATGCCTGATCTGTTTAATATCGGCCTGCTCCATACCGCACTCACCGGTCGTCCCGGCCACGAGCCCTACGCGCCCTGTACCAGGGATGACCTGATCCACAAGGGCTATGACTACTGGGCCCTGGGGCATATCCATCAGCGGGAAGAGGTCTGCCGTGATCCCTGGATTGTCTTTCCCGGTAATCTGCAGGGACGTCATATTCGCGAAACCGGGGCCAAGGGCGCGATCCTGGTCCGGGTGGAACATGGTCAGGTCGCCCGGGTGGAGTTTCGAGAACTGGACGTGGTTCGCTGGAGTTTTCGCCAGCTGGACTGTGGGGACATACACTCTGAAGGCGAACTGCTGGAAAGAGCGGGTGATGCTTTCCAGCAGGAGGCGGATTCGGCCGATGGTCGTCCGCTCATGCTGCGGCTGGAGCTGCACGGTACCTGCCCCTTCCACGGCGAACTGGTCCGGGACCTTCGCTACTGGGAACATGCCCTGGAAGGCGTGGCCATTGACACCGGCGATATCTGGCTTGAAAAAATCCTCTTTCATACCAGGCGGCCCAGGGATCTGGATCCGGCAGCCCTTGACGGCTCGTCCATAGAGCCATTTTTTCAGGCCGTTGACCAGGAGGCGGTGGAACTTTTTGAGGCCCCCGAGCTCCAGAAGCTGCTGGGCCGCCTGCCTGCGGAACTGCTGAGAACGCAGCCGCTGCTTCCGCAAGATCCGCAAGAGCAACAGCTTCTGCTGCAGGAAATCCGGGATATGGTCCTGGCAGGAATACTGGAGCAGAGGGAGCCGTGAGAATCAACCGTTTTGAACTTATCGCTTTTGGCCCCTTTACCGACATGGTGCTGGATTTTTCTGCACAAGACGTGGGGCTGCATGTCCTCTTTGGCCCCAACGAGGCTGGAAAATCCAGTGCGCTCCGGGCGCTCAAGGCCTGGCTGTTCGGGTTTCCGGAACGGACCCGTGATGACTTTATCCATCCCCGTCCCAAGCTTCTGGTCGGGGGCGAACTCTGCCGGAGCGGGAAAACCCTGACTTTTTTTCGCCGTAAAAAACGCAAGGGTGATCTTGTTGATGCCGACGGGGAGCCCATGGATCCTGCCCTGCTCGGACCGTTTTTAGGGGGCTTGGACCTTGCCCTGTTTGAAACCATGTACGGGATCGATCATGACACCCTGGTCAGGGGCGGCCGGGAAATCCTGGCCCGGCAGGGTGAACTCGGCGAAACCCTGTTTTCTGCAGGATCGGGTCTGGGCTCTCTGCACCGTGTTCTTGAGGCCATGGAAACGGAAAAAAAAGAACTCTTCCTTGCCGGGGGCCGAAAGCCGATAATCAATCAGGGCCTGAGGCTGCATAAGAAATTAAAAAAAGAAATCCGTGAACTGTCCCTGGCCCCGGAACAATGGCAGGAACAGGCCGACCGGTTTGATCAGATCACCGGAGCGTTGAACGAGGCCACTGAAAAACGGCGGCGGCTTGACCGCAGACGTCGGCATCTTGAGCGGCTGCACAGGGCTGTTCCCCTGCTTGCCAGGCGAAAAAGAGTTCGGGAACAGCAGCGCGTCCTGGGGCCTTACCGCCCTTTACCGGCGGATTTTGACAAACAACGCAGTACGATTCAACAGGAGCTGCGCAGTGGCGGGCAGCGACTTGATCTGGCCCGGGTCCGGCAGCAACATATCTCCGCCAACCTGCAGCAACTCACGCTGCATAAAACGTTGCTCTCCAGAGCAGCGCTTATCGAAGAGGCTTTTCAGCACCTGGGTGCATACCGAAAGGCCAAAAAAGACCGGCCTCGTCTTGAAGGAATGCGTTCGGTACTGTTAAAAGAGGCCGGCCGCCTGCTCCGGATAACGGTTCCGTCCCTGACTCTCGATCAATCCGAGCAGCTCATGCCCTTGATTCAGGAGAAAAAAAAGATTTTTTCCCTGACTGCGCGCGGCAACACTCTTCTGCAGGCGCAACACGATGCACAGGCCCGGTTG
>DRKH01000009.1 GCA_011051825.1 Desulfobulbus sp. | reverse complement strand
TATCCCTAAAAAATATCTTTTTTTTGTAACTATTCAGGTAGGGGCAGAGAACTAGCCCTACCACCCTGTAACTGTTCAGGAGTGCTCCATATCTGTGCAGTCAGGCCTGTGAACTATAGTGATTCCTATGTGAATCAGGCCTGACCATGCAGAGAGGTAAGCGTAGACTCCGTGGGGTGCTCCTGAACAGTTACCTTTTTTTTACATCGGCACCAGGGGGAGATACTCCGGGATCCAACGCATTTTACGGATAAGCTCCTTGAGTCGTGCCGGATCATTCTGGTGCTGAAAGGTCGAAAAGGCGCAATTCCGACTCACACCAAGACGCATCGCTGCTTCGCCGACAGCCTGGGCAACCCTGAGGCTGACATCGCCAAGTGCCGTTACCGGAGGCAGCAGTGCCCCCCTGGCCAGTTCTTCCTTGTCGACAAAAGCGGCAACCGCCCTGGCGGCCGCCGTAAAGAACTCAGGCCGTACCTCCCGGGCACCCGAGGCAAGCACCCCGAGCCCTACACCGGGAAAGACAAAGACATTGTTGGCCTGACCTATACGGCAGGATGTCCCGTTATGGAGGACATCGGGAAAGGGGGAACCGGTTGCAACCAGGGCACGACCGTTGGTCCATCGGTAGATGTCCGCCGGTACCGCTTCAGCGTGATCAGTCGGATTGGAAAGCGGCATGATCACGGGCATGTCGGCATTTGCCATCATCGACTCAACGACATCATGGCTAAAAGAGCCTGCCTGGCCCGAGGTACCGATCAAAACGGTCACTCCGCCTTTTTTAACCACATTTTCAAGGAGGAGATCACTTTTCTCCTTCAGCCATTCCAGAGATGCCGGATCCCTGGCAAAGTCGACCTTATAGGGCAACATCTCCCGATCGCTGGTGACCAGGCCCCGGGAATCAAGGGTAAAGATCCGATTGAGAGCCTCTTTCCGGTCCAGTCCCTCTTCGCAGAGGGCGGTTCGAATCTGCTCGGCAATGCCTATTCCACCGGCTCCGGCTCCGTGGATGAGAAAGATCTGATCTTTGAGTTGTTCCTTTTTCAGCCGCATGGCGGCCAGAATTCCGGCCAGCGCAACTGCCCCGGTGCCCTGGATGTCATCATTAAAGGATATCAAATCATGGAGATAGGCATCACGAATGGCAAAGGCATTCTGTTTGGAAAAGTCTTCCCACTGGCAGAGGGCATTGGGAAAGACATTGCGAAAGGCCCGGGCAAAACGCTGGACAAAATTAATATACTGATCACCGGTTATGCGGGGATGGCGCCAGCCCAGATACTCGTCATCGGCCAGCAGCGCCTCATTGTTTGTTCCGACATCAAGTGAAACGGGCAGACAATGCCAGGGAGCGATTCCGGCCCCTTGGGTATAGAGCATCAGTTTACCCACGCAGATGGCGATGCCGCCGGCGCCCTGATCACCGATACCGAGGATGCCCTGGTTATCGGTCACGACAGCCACCCGGATGTCCCGGGTCTGAAAACGACGGAGTACATCCTCGGCATATTCTATATTACCGGGATAAAAATGGAGGCCGTTGGCGCTGCGGAACATGGAGGAATAACGCTGACAGGCAAGGCCGACCGTCGGGGTATAGATAATCGACATGTAGCGGGCAATATCGCTGCGAATCAGGGCATGTCCCAGGGTGACGTTACGGTCAAACAGGGAGCGGATATAGATAAAACGTTCAATGTCGTTTTCCTTGTTGGCCACTTTAAAACGACTATTTTCGACCTGATGCTCCAGGGTTCGCGTGGAAGGCGGCAGCATTGAAATAAGGCCAAGACGCCTTCTCTCTTCAAAGGTAAAGGCCGTGCCCTTGTTGACAAAGGCATTCGTATGGATAGCCGACCCGGAATCATAGACATAAATTTCCCGTGTATTTCCATACTCATCATATTTGAACATGGCGGAATTTTCTGACATTTCGTATACTCCCTCAATTGTTGATGGAACAAATGATGAAAAGGCCTGGGCAGCAGGGCCTCTTCACCTTTTCTTGTAGCACTCAACTTCGTGACAGGCAATGACAAGCTGGCAAAAGATACTCAAAAACTCCATTACCACCCCACAGGAACTGGCCGAACAGCTGGCAGGCAATGTCCGGGAAATGGAACAGGTTGCCGCAAAATATCCCCTGCGTATTAATCCATATTACCTGGACCTGATAAAAAAAACAGGGAAACCTCTGTACAGGCAGGCGGTTCCGGATGTGCGGGAACTGCACGACAACCAAGGAATGGTTGACCCGCTGGATGAAGAAAACCTGAGTCCGGTCCCCAATCTGGTCCATAAGTATCCTGACCGTGCACTCTTTCTGGTCTGTAGGGAATGCGCCATGTACTGCCGGTTCTGTACCAGAAAACGTAAGGTTGGAAAAAAAGAGATGGTCATCAGCGACCGGACCATTAGCGCAGGGCTTGAATATCTGCGGGCAACCCCGGAGATTAAAGAGGTCCTGCTCTCCGGCGGAGATCCGTTGTTGCTGAGCGATCACAGGCTCGACAATCTGCTGACTGCGCTTCGGGCAATTCCGTCCCTTGAAATAATCCGCATCGGTACCAGAATTCCCTGCACCCTGCCCATGCGCATAACCCCGGAACTCGCTGCGATGTTAAAAAAACATCATCCTCTCTATATCAACACCCATTTCAATCATCCGGCGGAGATAACCGCAGAAGCCGCCCTGGCCTGCTCACGACTCGCCGATGCCGGTATTCCCCTGGGCTGTCAGACGGTCCTGCTGAAAGGGGTAAACGATGACCCTGAAACCATAGAAAATCTCCTGCGCAAGCTGCTCACCATCCGGGTTAAACCATACTATCTCTTTCAGGCGGATCTTACCCGGGGAACCGCTCATTTTCGAACCCGGATCGAAACCGGGCTTGAAATCATGCAGCAGCTGATCGGCCATGTTTCCGGTATGGCCATCCCGACCTTTGCCCTGGATGCGCCCGGTGGCGGCGGAAAGATCCCGCTGACCCCGGCCTATATCTCCGCTCTTGGCGAGACCCTTGAATTTACCACCTATAAGGGAATACCGTGCAGTTACCCGAATCAGGTCGCCTTCTAACCCATAACTGTTCAGATAGATGTATCTGATTACCTACAATCCTCAGCCTGATACAAGGGATACCATCGCTGAATACCAAGGTTATTATGAACCAAGCGAATTTGTGATGAATTTACGGGGTTCTGCAATCCGGATGAACAAGCGATGTTATCCCTGATTTGTGAAAAGCTGAGCTTTGTACGTAATCAGGTAGATGTATGTATACGTTATTCTGTTCCGCAAAGCTGCAAGTCGACAACCGTCCGGGATCTGGGCAGATAAATGCAGGCTTCAGGCGTTTCAGGTTCCGGTCACGACCAGGAACACAGCCTTCAAACCGAAAAACCAAAAGGTAGAGCCGGTCTTACTGCAACTTTTTTCCCAAAAGAGAAAACCTTCCTTGAAGTGAAAGGGAAAAATGATATATAGTTACCTATCCTTATCAACTACAATCTCTCATGCTTTTCCCTGGAGCCAAGCACGACAATGACAATGAGCCGAGAAGAGGTTCTGCAGACAGTTCTTCAATCAGAAGATCTGCCTACCCTGCCCATAGTTGCCTCAAAGCTTATTATGCTGACAGGACAGGAGGACACGACACTGACCGATATAGCCGACCTGATCAGCAAAGATATGGCGCTGTCGGCAAAAATCCTTAAGGTTTCGAACTCTGCATTCTACTCCTTCCCTCAACAGATCAGCTCAATCAATCAGGCGGTTTCCATCCTTGGCACCAATGCCGTGCGCAGTCTTGTCCTTTCCTTTTCGTTTCTCTCCATAAGGGGAAAAGACAAAAATGGTTCTTCTTTTAATTATGTACAGTTCTGGGAGAAATCCCTGGCCGGTGCCGTTGCTGCCAAGCTCATCCTGGAGCAGATCCCCGGTGCCGACACCGAGGAAATTTTCATATCAGCTCTGCTGCGAAATATCGGTCAGCTGCTGTTTGCCTCAACCTTGCCTGATCTCTATAATCAGGTCCTTGCCCGGGTGGCCGAAAATGGGGAACTCTCGGAAAGCACGGTTGAAGAAGAGCTGATCGGAGCGCAGCACAGTTCAATCGGTTATGCGGTTGCCGAACACTGGGGCTTTCCAAAAACACTGCTGCAACCCATCCGCTTTCATCATAAACCAAGCGAGTATACCAATGGAGACAAAGCGGTCAGCCGCAGCATCAACGCCATTTACCTGGCTGATCTTCTGATTCAGATTCTCTATTCGGACAGTCCGGAAAAGTACCACAAACAATTCAGGAGCGAAGCAAAAAAGCGACTTGGCCTCAAGGTTCTTGCCATTAACAAAATCCTCAAAAAAGTCCACAGCCTGGTTGATCAAACCGCCGAGTATTTCGGCCTGAAAATGCCGCCGACAAAATCGGTTGAAGAAATCCTCCAGGAGGCCAATCTCAAGCTCAGTCTGCTGAATTTGTCGTATGAGGAGATGAACCGCGAACTGATTCAGTCCAAGATGGAACTGGAGAAGCTGACCAGGGAACTTGAACAGAAAAACAAACTGCTGGAAAACCTTGCCAATATTGACGGATTGACCGAGATCAACAACCACCGCTTCTTTCAAAATTTTCTTGATCAGGAAATCAACCGGTCCATCCGCAATGAACGGACCATTTCCATCCTGCTGGCCGACATTGATCATTTTAAAAAATTCAATGACACCTACGGCCACCAGACCGGCGATTTTATCCTCAAGGAATTCTGCCGGGTCTGCAAGGAAAATATCCGTGAATATGACCTGATCGCCCGCTATGGTGGTGAAGAATTTATCTTTGTCCTGCCGGAGACCGAACCGGAAGAAGCAAAAATTGTCGCAGAAAAAATCCGTTCCGAGGTGGAAAACTTTGACTTTGACGACGGCGAGTCGGTGTACAGGGTAACCATCAGTATCGGGGTGGCCAGTGCCCGACCCTCGGGCCGGGATTTCAAGAAAAACGAGTTCATCGGCCTGGCAGACGAGGCCCTGTATCATGCCAAAGGAAACGGCCGCAACCGTGTCGCCATGTACAGCTCCAATAAAAAGAAAAAATGGTTCAACTTTTGACTAGCCAACGTTCATTCTTCCCTGCCCTCTTTTCAACAGGCATAGCTGTTGTTGCGGTCATGACATTGCTGCTTGTTGTTGCCGAACCTTCCCGGGCAGAGGAAACCTGCGAATCCCTGGTAAACGGCAAATGCCTCTCCTGTCATTTTGAAACCAGAATCTGCCAGAAAATGAAAAAAAAGAAAGGCAAGCGTTCCTGGAAACGCACGATAAAGGGCATGATCAGACATGGTACGGAACTGAGCAGGGAACAGCAGGAAACTCTTGTTCAATGCTTCTCCGGCCGTGATGCCGCCGTACTCGCTCTCTGCGGGCTGGACAAATAATTCTCTTCATCCGCAGGGCCTGAAAGTATTTCCCTGCCCCTTTTCCTTGCATTTCCCTGCAAACCATGTTCAGTACCGGGTTTCTTCTACCGGGATCCTGTAATGAACAAGCGTATATTACCTGGAAAAAAACAGGGCCTTTCTGCTGCCTTCTGTGCCTATGCCATGTGGGGCGTCCTCCCCATCTACTGGAAGGCGCTGGCCATTGTCCCCTCGTATGAGATTATCTGTCACCGGATTGTCTGGTCCTTCCTGTTCTCGCTGATCCTGCTGCTGATCCAGAGAAAATCAGCAGTTCTTTTCAAGGCATTTTCCGACCTGCGGACCCTGGCAACCTTTGCAGCAACAGCAACCCTGCTTGGCTCCAACTGGCTGGTCTACATCTGGGCCGTAAACGCAGGCTACATTGTCGAATCCAGCCTGGGCTATTTTATCAACCCGCTGATTGCAGTTCTATTCGGCGTTCTTTTCCTTAAAGAGCCCCTGCGCTCCGGGCAGTGGGCGGCCCTGTTTGTTGCCCTGCTCGGGGTCCTCTACCTGACCTTTTCTTATGGTCAATTTCCCTGGATAGGCCTCACCCTCGCCATCACCTTTGCCTGTTACAGCCTGTTACGCAAGACCGCCGCTCTGCCCTCTCTTGAAGGACTGGTTTTTGAAACCGGCCTTCTTTCAATTCCTGCCGGTATCGCGCTTATCTTTTTCGCCCGGCAGGGACAATCGCATCTGTTTACCTGCGGACCACAGATTACCCTGCTGCTCATTGCCTCCGGTCTTGTTACGTCCCTGCCTCTGCTCCTCTTTGTTTTCGGAGCTCAGCGCATCACTATGACCGCCATCGGGCTCCTGCAATACCTGGCTCCGACCCTCCAGTTTCTGATCGGTCTGCTGATCTTCAGAGAGCCGTTTCCACCTGAAAAATTCATCGGTTTTGCAATAATATGGGCCGCACTGGCCCTGTATACAAGTGAAAATATCCATCAGCGATTTCAGCAGAAGAACCGATTGACAGGGAACGGGTGACTTTTCCGGCAAGCGCTCGACCAGATTGCATGGAGCCTGATTCACGACGCGGTTTACGATTGATCGGATTTATATTACAGATACACCTGTTAAGCTGCACCACAGGTATAGAAGACAAGGAGACCATGGACGACCTGAAAACATCCGAGGCCTGGCGCATTTTTCGGATTCAGTCAGAGCTGATTGACGGTATAGAGACCCTAAACGAACTCGGCCCGGCCGTTACGATATTCGGCGGTGCCCGTTTTGATGAGCAAAACTCTTTTTGCACGGCCGCCTACGAAACCGCGCGTCAACTGACCGGAAAAGGCCTGACCGTCATTACCGGCGGAGGTCCGGGGATCATGGAGGCTGCAAACCGTGGCTGCATTGAGGCCGGCGGCACCTCGGTCGGACTCAATATCCAGTTGTCCCACGAACAGACCCCGAACAACTTTCAGAACCTGAACCTCTCCTTTCGATATTTTTTCGTCCGCAAACTGATGTTTGTTAAATATGCCATGGCCTACGTGATCTTTCCGGGCGGCTTTGGTACTATGGATGAACTTTTTGAATCTCTGACCCTGATCCAGACCGGCAAAATCCGTCATTTTCCGGTAATTCTTTACAACCGCAGCTACTGGCAGGGCCTGGTGGACTGGCTCAAGGAGAGCATGCTCCGCCATCACTGTATCAAGGAGAACGACCTTGACCTGTTTCATATCGTTGACACCCCCGAAGGGGTAACGGAACTGATTACGCATTATCAAAAGCGATGTCGGGAACACCCGGAGAACAAACGTAAAACCGACAGATAATCATCGGCACAGACAGCAATGGATAACACCGGCTACAAACAGATAGAGGCAGGGCCTCGCTCCCTCATGCTGGTCGGCAGCTCAACCTGCGGCCGAATGCAACCGCATAAGATTTATGGTTTTTGCTGATCCTACCACCATGAAATCGCTTCCTATTTTTATTTATTTTCTGCAAAATCAACGGACGAGAAGAAACCTGATCGTCCTCTCCAAATTTCTGTTTTTTCTCATCGGTATTATCAGCCTCTACAGCGTACTCTTTCATATCCTCATGCAATACGAGGGCAGAGAATACAGCTGGATTACCGGTTTTTACTGGTCGCTGACCGTCATGTCCACTCTCGGATTTGGCGACATCACTTTTCATACCGACCTGGGCCTGTTTTTCACTCTTATCGTCCTTCTCTCCGGGGTGGTGTTCCTCTTGATCCTGCTCCCCTTTACCCTGGTTCATTTTTTCTATGCCCCATGGCTTGACGCCCAGGAAAAGGTTCGAACCCCCAGAGAATTACCGGAAAAGATTTCAGGGCACATCATCCTGACGCACCTGGAACCGATAACAATAAACCTGATCAAAAAACTAAAAAAATATCATTATCCCTATGCCCTGGTTATACCGGACCTGAACCGGGCCCAGAAACTTCATGACCAGGGGTATGATGTGGTGGTCGGTGAGCTTGATGATCCGGAAACCTACAGACGGCTCCGGATCAACAAGGCGGCGCTGGTCGTCACCACCAATGACGACCTGACCAATACCTCCATTGCCTTTACCATCCGGGAGCTGACCGACAACGTTCCCATTGTCACCAACGCCGAGAATGAACACTCCATAGATATTCTTGAATTCCCCGGAAACACCCATGTGGTTGAATTCACAAAAATGCTTGGCCAGGGACTTGCCCGAAGAACAAGCGGGGTCTGCATGGGCACAAGTGTTATCGGCAACTTTGGACGCATCCTGATCGCCGAGGATCCTGCTTCCGGGACACCTTTTAAGGGAAAAACACTTGAAGAGACAAAAATCCGAAAAAAAACCGGCCTGACCGTTGTCGGCCTGTGGGAACGGGGAAAATTTTCAGACCCGAGCCCGCAGACGGTTATCACGCCTTACATGGTTCTGGTCCTGGCCGGATCGAAGGAACAACTGCAAAAATACGATGCGTTATTCAATGCTGCCTGTTCTCCGCAGCTGAACAACAGCCCTGCCCTGATACTCGGTGGCGGTCGTGTCGGGCAGGCAGCGGCGGAAACACTGAAAAACCATCATATCAAATACACCCTTATTGAAAAAAAGCCTGCGGTTGTTATGGAATCACAGGATAACTATATCCTTGGCGATGCGGCCGACATTAATACCCTGCGTAATGCCGGTATAGAAAATGCGCATACGGTTTTGATCACCACCCATAACGATGCCATGAATATCTATCTCACCTTTTACTGCCGTCAACTTCGACCGGATATTGAGATTATAAGCAGGGCGATTGAAGAGAGAACCGTCTCCAAACTGTACAGAGCCGGTGCCGATCTTGTTATGTCGTCAGCTTCCATGGCCTCAAACAGCATACTCAACTTCCTCAGACCAAACGAACTGTCCATGTTCACCGAAGGACTCAACATCTTCAGCTGCCCGGTCCCGAAATCCCTCATCGGAAAAGCCCTGCTCAAAAGCCGTATCAAAGAGCAAACCGGCTGTACTGTTATAGCCATAAACAGCAGCGGAGAACAAAAAGTCGGACCTGACCCGGCTACACGCTTTCAAAAGCATGATGAAATCATCCTTATCGGTACCACGGAAGCAGAAGCCGGTTTTCTGGAGCTATATGGCGGACAGATGGGCCGACGTCGATCAGGATTCAAGGTTTCCTGATCTAGCGAATCCCCTTTTCATGTAACGACGCACAGTAGGCTTTATCACTGCCCAGGATATGTTTGACCAGCCACCCATAGAGAAACTCCACTATTTTCGTTGAAACGACTTCACTGCCGTTTTCAAAATCATTTCGGAAGGCAATCAACTGGTAGATAAAGCCGTCGTGTTCCTCTTTGTGGACGACGGTTTGAGGATATTCCGCCCGCACAAGGAGTTCTTCTTCAGTGGAAAAATGCTTTCGGGTGTACTCCGTCAACTCGTCAAACACCTGATCCAGAACAGGCGTGGCGGCGTTTTCCTCTATTGCGCTGTTCAGGGTATTTATTATCTCTATCAATTTTTTATGCTGCTCATCGATAAGGGCAACATCAACACTCATCTCCGGGGTCCAGCTTATTGTCGGTACCATGACACGTTTTTCTCCTGGGGGAATTATTTCACCTTGCAGCTGATGGGTCATCACCTGCTTCTGAACCATGTACGGCATAGCCGTCAAGCTAAGAATAAATGTCATTGGCAGGAGCAAAAAGGGTGGGCATTGCCCACCAAAAAAAGCTGCCGAACCCCATGCACTCTATATGGAGCAACGTCCTTCCGGCGAAGCAGCTCTTATTATAACCCACTTTCTGCTGGTGGGCGGTGCCCACCCTACACAAAACCGGTTTATCTTTTTGCCACCAATCGACCGCAGGTAAGCGTAGACTCCGGGGGCGGGTTCCTACGGCATCCTTAGCCCTTGATATTATAGATAATTTGCGTTAGCTTGACGGCTGTGCCGTGTACGGGGTTCAGCTCGTACCCGTTGTATATTAAATAAACAAGGGCAGGTCAACCCAATTTGAGAACAATATCCATTGCTGCAGCGGTCAGGCGATT
>DRKH01000008.1 GCA_011051825.1 Desulfobulbus sp. | reverse complement strand
GAAGACGGACGAATATTGACCGAAACCATCATGCAGTACTATTCCAGCCGCAGACAACCACCCCGTGAGCTGCTGTTACCGCTGACCATTGACGATGAACAGCTGGTCCATGAACAACTGGTTGAACTGCGGGAAGGCCCGGTCACCTTTCGCACCCCGCAGCGGGGCAAACGGATGCAGCTTATGGAAATGGCTGCGGCCAATGCGGAGCAGGTCTTTTCCGAACAGGCCAGAAAGCAAAAATCCTGGCAGATCCTATCCAACAGCCTGCAGCATAAACTTCGTTTGCGCAATATTCCTGAAACCATAGAATGTCTGGACATATCAAACCTCAGCGGCAAGCAGGCGGTTGGCTCCCTGGTCTGTTTTAAGGAGGGTGAGCCGGAAAAATCCGGATTTCGTCATTACCGGATCAAAGAGAAGGACGAACCCGATGACTACGCCATGATGCGTGAAGTCCTTGAACGGCGGATGGAAACCGGTTTAACCAAAAAAAATCTGCCGGATATGCTGCTGCTCGACGGCGGCAAGGGCCAGCTCGGGGTCGGGGTTGACGTCCTCTCCCGATATGACCTGCTGGGCCGGATCGATCTGGTGGCCATTGCCAAGGAAAAGCAGGAGGAAGGGGAAAAACTGTTTCGGCCCGGTCGCAAAAATCCCATTCTTCTTCCGGCCCACGCCCCTGCCCTGCTCTACCTGATGCGGATCCGTGATGAATCGCACCGGTTCGGGATCACCTTTCACCGGCGGCTCAGAAACACGAAAACGCTGCATTCTCCCCTGGATGGAGTAACAGGCATTGGTCCGAAACGAAAAAAAGACCTGCTCAGGAAACTTGGCAGTTATAAACGGATTCAGGAGGCGGGCATTGATGAGCTGGCCGGAGTTCCGGGCATCGGTCCTGCCCTGGCCCGTTCCATCTATGATCAACTTCAAGAGCAGAAGAATACAGGAAATACAAAAAAATACAGAAATTAGAAAAATTAGAAAAATTAGAAAAAATTGAAAAATAGAAAAAATGGAGCCTGACGAAACAATCATGGCCCGGCTCAAGCCCGGCTGTATCTGCAAGGGAATCAAGCTGATCAAACTGATTGAAGCTATCGAGGACGGGGCGGACTGTTTTGAAGAAGTAGCCCGCAGAACGGGGATTGGCGATGGTTCCTGCGGCGGCAAGCGCTGCGGCTTCAAGGTCGAGGTCCTTCTGGAAAAAAAATCCCGGCAAAAAAATGACCCATCCCAGACTTGATATTCTGATCTATGCCCACGACGGCCGGGGCCTGGGCCATGCCAGCCGTTCCATCGGCATCGGCATGGCCCTGCGCAGGCTGTATCCGCACTTGAAGGTTCTGTTTCTTTCCGGCAGTTCCTTTTCCGCTGAACTCATCGGACCGGCCCCGCTGGACTGGCTCAAACTCCCGTCCTATGCCACCAGGATCAACCGTGGAAAGTCCCGTGGGATCTCAGGCCCGAGTAATTATACCGACCGGGAACTGGGCACCCTTCGAGCCGAGGCCATCAAACAGGTGGTGCAGCTCTACCGCCCCCGGGCGGTCCTCTGTGACCATTCCCCGCAGGGCAAGCACCGGGAACTGCTACCGGCCCAGAAGGCCTCCCAAAACACGCAATGGGTGCTTGGAGTACGCGGGGTGGTGGGCGCCGTGCCCCAGGTCTTTTCCGAGGAGGCGCGGGAGACCTTCAAACATTCCTTCCATACAATACTCTGGTACGGCGATGAAGCTGTCCTTGGTTCTACTGGACGCCATGAACTGGAAAAGAATTTTTCCTGCCCGCCCGTTGCCTGCGGCTATGTTTCACGATTGAAAGAACTGACGCACTGGCAACAGGAAGACAAAAGCCGGGAAAAGGAATTCGCCGGGATCATTTCCATTCCCTGGCAGGGCGAACACAGCCATAACATTATCCGAAATATTGCCACCGCCCTGGAACATATCGGCCCCGGATACGGGCAATGGAATATCTTTCTTGGCGGATCTCCGGACCAACGCAAAGAGCCCGGACAATGGTTGCAACGGCTTCCCCATGTCCGCCTGCATTCGCCCGGCAGTCAATATGCACAACGCCTGCAACATGCAAAGACAGCGCTTATCTACGGCGGCTATAACTCCATCACCGATGTCCTGTGCATGAACATCCCCAGTGTCATTCTGGTTCGGGCCATGGGAGATAAAGAACAACAGCGGCATCTGCACCTGCTTGCCGGCCATACAGGAAACCAACTTCGTATTCTGCCGGAAACGGAAGTCACCGCAACCACCCTGGAACAATCTCTGCGCGATCAACTGAACCAGCCGCCCTCTCGCCACACTGTCAACATAAACGGAGCCGAACAAGCCGCCCGGCTCCTTGCCCGGGCCACAGGTCACCCGGCAGAACCACAGGAAACCGGCTAACAGAAAACCAACGCAAGAGATGGAATGCGAAACAGAGCCTACCAGCTGCTGGAACAACTGCGCAACCCGCCCTGCACTCCATAGCCGTCAAGCTAAGACGAATACCGTAACATATCAGCAGGTTGCATCACGCAGGAGCCCGCCCCTGCGGGCGATTGTCGACAGAAACATCAAGATGACGCATAATTATCGCCCGCGGGGCGGGCTCCTACGGTATTGTTATCCCCTGATATTATAGATAATTTGTGTTAGCTTGACGGCTATGCCCTGCACTCCTGACCGGAAAGCCCCCGCAGGCCATAGCCGTCAACCTAACGCAAGAAGTCAACAATATCGCCGGATAGGGGTGTCGCAGAAGCTCACCCCTATGGGCGATTGGTGGCTAAAAGATCAACCGATTCTGGGTGGCTAATGTCCTCCGGTATTCAGCGATGGTATCCCTTGCATTCGGCTGAGGATTGTGGGTAATCAGATTTTTTTTT
>DRKH01000007.1 GCA_011051825.1 Desulfobulbus sp. | reverse complement strand
TACCTTGAAGATGTAAGCCGTTACAGGTGCCCCGAATTTGCGCAGGCGCGCATGGCAGCAGGTAAGCGAGCCTGCGAGACTCCGATAGCCCCTCTATGCGGGCATGCGTGACCGCGTGAAGGCGGGGTGCCTGTGACTGCTTACGTCTGACCAGTATTGTCTTCCCCCTGTATTTTCCAGTGGTGCCATCGGCCCAATCACACCCGCACTGAAATAAAGGACAGGCCGGAGCGTCACTTGGCAGGCGGTGCGGCAGACTCTCCATTTGCAGCAGGAGCCGCAATATCCGGAGCGGTCGCCTTGTGCATCTCGGCCCTGCCCTTCTCCCAGACTTTTTTAGAGCCCTGCTCCACCTTTTCCAGGCCCTCTTTCGATTTATCCTTCACCGTATCCCAGGTCTCATGGGTTTCCTTGCTGGTTGATTCCCAGACCTGAGCCGAAATTTTCCGTGCCTTGTCGTAGAGTTCTTTTGATTCAGCCTGCATTGCCTCCCAGGTTTTCCTGGAGGCCTCCTCAGCTTTCTTCGCAGCCTCTCCCGATTCGGTTGTTATGGTGTTCCAGCTCGTATCGCCCTGCTCTTTTGTCTTCTCCCAGGTTTTTTTCGAGGCCTCCCTGCTTTTCAGATAGAATGCCTTTGATTCGACCCGGGCTTTTTCCAAGGCCTCCGCGGAAAGCTTTTTCGCGTCCTTCCAGGAATCCTTTGTCGCTTCACCAACGGCATGGGCCGCTTCCCGGACCTCCTGACCGGCGGTATCCCATTTGGCCGGTTTCTGCTCATCAGCCGCCGGAACAGGGGCGGCCAAAAACAAACAGGCCATGATCACAGCCCCTGTTAATTGTATTTTTGTTGTATTTTTCTTCATCACCGCACCTCCTTGTCGGAATATCCTCATATACTCAGGCCCTGCAGCCGTAACGAAAAACGAGCAGACGCCCCTGTAACACGACGTAAGCAGGTGCATAAATGAACTGCTGCCGCCTTGATTACGTTGTGTACCAGCAAGCCCCACTGCGAAGCGGTTATGGATTCAGGTTGGTCCTGTTCTCTTTCTCTAGAAGATAAAAGGATTTGACCGCTTAAACAAGATCAATTATCCAAAAAAATGTGACAATGCAGAGGAAATACACTATACTTTGAACTCGGTTGCCGGTTATATCGGCTACTCTCTGTCCCCAAGTTCCATAAGGATCCGTCCTGAATGATAGACACAACCCATCGACATAAGCCCGGCTTGTCCGCACGGCATTCCAGCAGAATCCCGCTGCTTTTGTTCCTGTTGTTCTTTGTCTTACCGCAGCCTGTCCATGCCGCCCCGGAAGGGGATACGCTTCCTGAACAGTGGACGGTAAAGGAGGCGGTCAACTTCGCCCTCGCCAGCAACCCCGATGCCCGGATAGCGCTCCACCGCATATCTGCAGCCCAGGCATCCATAAACCAGGCCCAGGCCGCTTTTTTCCCAAAGCTTGGCGTCAATGTCGAATACGGCCAGACCAATAACCCGATGTATTCCTTCGGGAACATCCTGAACCAGGGCTCCTTCACAAACACAATAGACTTCAACCATCCGGGCACAACCGACAATCTCCGCCTCGCCGCCAGGCTCAAATACCGGCTCTACAATGGCGGCCGCGACCAGGCCGGTGTCCGCTCTGCCACGGCACAACAGCAGGCTGAAGAATGGCAGCGAACAGCGATCCTGTCCAGACTGTCCTTTGAGGTTGTCCGAAGCTTCTATACCATTATCCAGGCCGGTGAAATCGTGGCCGCACGCAAATCCGCCATCACGGCCATTGAGACCTCGCTTGCCGTTGCCCGGGCCCGCTATGAAGCCGGAGACCTGCTCAAGGCCAGCCTGCTTGATATTGAAGTACAGCAGTCAGTCGCCCATGAACAGCTTATCCAGGCCAGGCACGGCCTGAACCTGGCCAAACGGGCCTTCCTTAACCTGCTGGGGCTCAAACAGAAGGAGGTTCACCTTGACCTCGCCCAGCATTTTCCACAGAACATTCCTACCAACCCGAATTCCGACCAGCGTCCGGAAATCCGGAGCCTGAATGCAAGGATACTGATGGCCCGTGAACAGCTGGAGAAGGCAATGGGTGGATATTATCCCACGGCTGATCTTTTCGGCAGTTACCAGGTCGATCAGGGATTCGTCTATGAAGAAAACAGCGGCAACTCCTGGATGGCCGGAGTCCGCCTCAATTACACATTATATGATGGAAAAAATACCTCTGCCGCCGTTGCCCGGGCCAAGGCCGATCTTATCCAGACCCAGGAGATGAAACGAAAATCGGTTCTGGACATTGGTCTTGAAATCGAGAAAGCGGAACTTGCCCTGCAGCAGGCCGAGGAACGGCTCCAGGTAACCAAAAAAATGGTTGAACTGGCAGAGGAGAGTGCCCGCCTTTCACGGGAACGATTCCGTGAAGGCGTTATCCTCTCCTCGACACTGCTTGATGCCGAAAACAGGCTGACTGATGCCCGGGTCCATGCATCCCTGGCCAAGGCCGCCCGCGCAATAGCCATCGCCGATCTACGCCGGGCCACGGGTCTGCCGCAGTTTAATGAAGTTCTGTACAGTCAGAAACAAACGGAAGAGCCCACTCTCCCCCAACAGAAATAATCCCATGTCCTATACAAAAATCCTCTTTTTTTTCTGCCTGTTCTGCTGCTGCCTCATCACTGCGGCCGCGGCCGGTGTTGAAGTGCCTGCAAGCCCGCTTCCACCGACCAAGGTTCAGACCCTCGAGGTGCAGGAACAAAACATCTCCTCACGGGTCGAGGTGGTCGGTACGGTTCAGGCCGTTGATCAGGCCGTCATTGCAGCCAAAATAACCGGAACCATCCTGGAAATCCCGGTGGTTCTCGGCTCCAAGGTCAACAAGGGCGACCTGCTGGTTAAAATCAATGCCGATGAAATTTCCGCCCGGGTTCTCCAGGCACAGGCCCAGCTTGATCAGGCCAGACGCAACCTGAAACGGGAAGAAAAACTTCTCAAACAGCAGGCCTCCACTCCGGAGACGGTTAAATCCATGCGCGACATGCTGGCGGTGGCCAAAGCAGAGTACCGGGAAGCGGCCTCCATGCTGAGTTACACAACAATCACGGCGCCTTTTTCCGGGGTCATCACCAGAAAAATTGCCAACAGCGGTGACCTGGCCACACCGGGTACACCGCTGATGCACCTGGAAAACGGCAGCAGGCTTCAGGTGGTATCTTCCATACCCGAATCCATTTCCCTGCAGATTCAACAGGGTGACCACCTGGCCGTCAACATTCCCGTAACCGGTATAACAGAGGAAGGTGAAGTAGCTGAAATCTCGCCGGTGGTCAACCCCCTCTCCCGCACTTCGCAGGTGAAGATCAATCTCAGTTCCTCCTCAGGGCTTCGAACCGGGATGTTTGCCCGGGTTCGCATTCCCGGAACCAGGAGCGCCACCCTGATGGTGCCCGAGCAGGCAGTGGTCCCTTTCGGACAGCTGGAAAAAATCTTTGTGGTCAAGGAAGGAAAGGCGCAATTACGACTGGTTCGAACCGGCATGCGCAAACAGGGAATGATTGAGATCCTGTCCGGTCTCCGGCCCGGTGAACGGATCGTTACCGGAAACAACCGCCTGCTGGTCAATGGGCAACCATTGATAATCGATAACTAATCATGAGTAATTCACCCGAATATCATCAGGGTTTTGCCGGCAAGCTGGCCGGTATTTTCATCGGCTCCAAGCTGACCCTGATTACCATCATTGCCTCCCTGTTGCTGGGGATTATGGCCATCCTCCTGCTCCCCAGGGAAGAGGAACCGCAAATCAAAGTGCCCATGATTGACGTCATGGTCTCCATGCCCGGTGCCACGCCCAAAGAAATCGAAGAACGGGTCTCCATCCCCATGGAAAAACTGCTCTACGAGCTTCCCGGCATCGAATATATTTATTCTACCTCCATGCGTGGCCGCTCTCTGCTGGTCGCCCGTTTCTATGTCGGCGAAAATCTGGAGAACTCCATTGTCCGCCTGAACCAGAAACTGGCCACCAACTTTGACCGGATCCCCCACGGGGTCTCGCCGCCGCTGGTCAAGCCGCATACCATTGACGACGTTCCGGTTCTGGCCCTGACCTTCCATTCAAAAAACTATGATGCCTATGCCCTGCGCAGGCTTGCCGCCCAGGTGGACGACGAGATCAAAAACATTTTCGAAGTCGCCGAAACAACCCTTATCGGCGGCAGCCGTCGACAGGTACGTATCCTCTTTGACCCCTTGAAACTTGCGGCCCGCAACCTGAGCGCCGACCAGCTGATCCTTGCCCTCAAGCAGGCCAATAAACAATCCATTGCCGGCAATCTGCTCTCACTGGACCATGAAATTCTGGTCCAGACCGGTACATTTCTCACTTCCGCCCGGGAAATCGGCCGAATCGTGGTCGGCGTCTATGGCAACAGTCCGGTCTATCTTGACGAAGTCGCCCAGGTCATCGACGGGGCACAGGAACCGGACAGCTATGTCCTGTTCGGCAGCGGTGAGGGTAAACCCGAGGAAGCGGCGGTGACCCTGTCGGTGGCCAAACGCCCGGGCGCCAATGCCGTCCATGTGGTGGATACCATCCTGAAAAAGGTAGACAGTCTGAAGGGAGACCTGATTCCCGCAGACATTGAAGTGAGTGTCACCCGTAATTACGGGGAGACGGCAGCGGAGAAGTCAAACGAGCTGCTTCTCCATATGGGTATTGCCGTTATCGGCGTAGCCGTATTGATCCTGTTTTTTCTCGGCTGGCGCGAATCTATTATCGTCATGCTGGCGATTCCATCCACCCTGTCCCTGACCCTGCTCACCTTCTACCTCTACGGTTATACGTTAAACCGAATCACACTCTTTGCCCTGATCTTTTCCATTGGTATTCTGGTCGATGATGCAATCGTGGTGGTGGAGAATATTGTCCGCCATATGCGGCTGCCGCAAAACAAATCCCGCCCCCTGGTTCCCATTGCCCTGGAAGCGGTTTCCGAGGTCGGCAACCCGACGATTCTCGCAACCTGGGCGGTCATTGCCGCAATCCTGCCCATGGCCTTTGTCGGTGGCCTGATGGGGCCGTATATGCGTCCTATTCCCATCGGCGCATCGGCGGCAATGCTTATTTCCATGTTCATTGCCTTTACCATCACCCCGTGGGCGGCCGTTCACATCCTGAAAAAAGACTGCCCGCCGGAAGCCTGTACCATTGAACCGGAAATCGAAACCGATACCGACCATGCCCAGGACGACTTTTTCACCCGCCTCTACCACAGGGCCATGGAGCCGCTGCTGGCGCACCGATTCGCACGGCTGCTGTTCTTTGCCGTCATCACCACCCTGTTGCTGGGCACCTGCTCCATGGTCTATTTCAGACTGGTTCAGGTCAAAATGCTGCCCTTTGACAATAAATCCGAATTTCAGATTATCCTCAATATGCCCGAAGGGTCCTCCCTTGAGCACACCACCCAGGTGGCGCTCGAGATGGCGACCGTTATCGGGGGTGAACCTGAAGTAATCAACTATCAGGTCTATGCCGGCACCTCTTCACCCTATAATTTCAATGGGCTGGTTCGGCATTATTATATGCGTTCCGGACCAACGATGGCCGACATCCAGGTCAACCTGCTGCCCAAAAGCAAACGGGACAAACAGAGCCACGACATTGCAAAACGGGTCCGTCCCGCCATTGCCGCCATTGCTGCAAAATACGGCGCCGCCGTGGCCGTGGCCGAAGTACCGCCGGGACCGCCGGTTCTGCAGACACTGGTTGCCGAGATCTATGGTCCCTCCAACAAGGAAAGGGTGGCCCTTGCCACGGCAGTCAAAAAGATTTTTTCCGATACCGACGGCGTTGTCGATATCGACTGGTACAGAGAAAAGGATCGCAACAAACTGGTCCTCAGCGTGGATAAGGAAAAAGCTGCCCTGAACGGCATCTCGGAAGGAGAGGTCAACCGGGCGGTCCAGTTGGGCCTGCATGGGCTTTCCATTGATCTGTTTCACCAGCCTAAGGATAAAGAAGAGATCAATATCATTCTTCAGCTGCCGGTTGCCATGCGGGCAACCATTGACGGGGTT
The DNA here is from genome assembly GCA_011051825.1 of Desulfobulbus sp. GTDB lineage: Bacteria > Desulfobacterota > Desulfobulbia > Desulfobulbales > Desulfobulbaceae > DRLX01. The sequence continues at coordinate 2,408 of DRKH01000007.1, read as the reverse complement.
CTGAATATCCTGCTGCAACCGAAGAACAATCCCCAGGGGCCGCTGGTACCACTCAGAGAGCTGGTCAAAGTTGAAGAAAAGCCTGTGGACCAGCCCATTTACCGAAAAAACCTCAAGTCGGTCATCTATGTAACCGCCGATGTGGCCGGTGCTGCCGAGAGTCCGGTGTATCCGATTCTGGCCATGAACAAAAAACTGGCTGACCTTGATGGCCGTAATTTCGGCGGCAAAAAGAAGAACATCGTTATCTACAACCTTAACCAACCGTTTACCCAGACCGAACCGGCCATGAAATGGGACGGAGAATGGCATATTACCCTTGAGGTCTTCCGTGACCTGGGCCTGGCCTTCTGTGTGGTCATGATTCTGATTTACATGCTGATGGTGGGCTGGTTCAAGGACTATATAACGCCGCTGGTGGTGATGGCCGCCATCCCCTTTTCCCTCATCGGCATTCTCCCGGCCCACTGGGCTCTGGGTGCTTTTTTTACCGCTACCTCGATGATCGGATTCATGGCCGGGGCCGGAATCGTGGTCCGAAACTCCATCATCCTGGTCGACTTTATCGAACTGCGCCGCAGCCATGGGCTGCCGCTGGCGGAAGCCGTGGTTGAAGCCGGGGCTGTCCGTTTCCGCCCCATGCTGCTGACCGCCCTTGCCGTGGTAGTGGGCTCGTCGGTTATCCTGGCCGATCCGATTTTCCAGGGACTTGCCATCTCACTGATGTTTGGTGAAATTGCCAGCCTGCTGATCAGTCGAATGGCGGTACCGGTCCTCTACTTCATGATCAAGCAACCTGGTGAAAAGGCAAAAACAGCGGCACCGTAACTGATCTCCGGACTTAACGGAGTTGTGGTATGTACTGATCCTGCGGACATGCGCCGCCGACTCTGAGCAACTGTTAACGAGAAAACATTATGGATATAACTGCAATCTGGAAACCGGAATACAGTGTCGGCCACCAGGAAATTGATGCGCAGCACAAGTATCTCTTTGAGTTGTGGCTCATGCTCGACTCAATCAAGGACCAGGAGGACAACCACCTTTCTCTTGAGCAGGCCCTGCTCTCGCTGTTTGATTATGTCGAAGTTCACTTTGCCAATGAAGAGCAATATCTGCAGCCCCATCCCGAGTTTAAGCAACACCAGCAGATCCATGCGGATTTTATTGCCCAATGCACAACCTTCATGGAACAGTTCGGCCGGGATGCCCTTGATACCCATACCGTGGTCGACTACCTCCGCAACTGGCTGATTGAGCACATTGTTGAAACCGATATCCGCTATTTCAGGGAGCTGAAAGAACACTCCTGACCAGCTCGGATTCCTCACTTCAGAGGCAGACCAAAACTGTTTTGCCCCAGTAAATGGATGGCATCCCCGGCAACAAGATCCAGCATGCTGGAATCGGCCATATTACAGCGAAAGCCCTTACAGACCCGGGGGCGGTGGTGGTAAATCTTACAGAAATACTGCTCATTTCGTTTTTCAAGAAAGACACATCCCCGGTCATCGGGGTGAATCATATAGACCTTTCCTTCCGCCCGGGCCTCCTCGACCAACGTGTCCATGGTGTTTTCACGCAGGTCATTCAAGGCAACATCAACCCCGACGTGCCCCCCCATCTTGCGAATAAATTCCACCTCCGAAGGGTGCAATAAAATTTTACGATACTTCTTACAGCAGGTCCCGCACTGACGGCATTCCATAAAAAGAGAGTTGAGTTCTGCCTGGCCGGGAGTAGAAGACATATCCGCCTCAAAGGGTCCAATAGTTATGGAGAGGATGATTCTGCAAAAGAGTTGCGGCTCGATCCGAAGGGGCAATGCCTATACGACGCCCCACCGGCTTGCACAAAGAATCAATGGTTGCCAGCACCGAGGCCTCAAGAGCGCCGGGGTTGTATCCTCCTTCCAGCACGAAAAGCAGCCGGGAATCACAGCTCTCAAAGGCAAATTCCTTCAACATCTCCGTGACCTTGGCAAACCAGCCGGTGGACAACAGGGTCTTGCTGATGGTGTCATCGCAATGGCCGTCATAACCGGCCGATACCAGAATAATCTGTGGCAGGTATTGTTCGACCAGCGTACCAATGACCTTGCCGACCAGGTAGGTATACTCCGGATCGCCGAACTGGGCATGCACCGGGAGATTCACCGTATAGCCCAGCCCCTTCTCACTGCCTGTTTCTTTTGCTGTCCCGGTAAAGGGAAAGAGTTTATCCTGGTGAACAGAGGCCACCAGCACCTTGTCGGAATCATAAAATACGGCCTGGGTACCATTGCAGTGATGGATATCAAAGTCAAAAATCAGGATGCGCTGCAGGTCATATCTGCGGCGAAGATAGCGGGCGGTGATGGCGATATTGTTGAATATACAAAATCCCATTCCGCGGCCCGGCTCTGCATG
>DRKH01000006.1 GCA_011051825.1 Desulfobulbus sp. | reverse complement strand
TGGCAAAAATTTCATCCGACATGAGTGTGCTTACACGAACTGCCGATTGGTCTTTATTGTACTTAAAGGTTATTATCTTCATGGTCTTATGTATATGTTGTGAGGAAACCGGGCGGAGGAATATTCCGCCCGGTAATGAAATCAACCGCTAGTCTTATCCCTGCAGCAGCTGTAATGCCAGCTGTGGAGTCTGGTTGGCCTGGGTAAGGATGGAAACACCGGCCTGCTGCAGTATATTGGCCTTGGTCATCTCAGAGGTCTCCTGAGCAATGTCTGCGTCCCGGATTCGGGACCTGGCTGCAGTCAGATTTTCGGCCACGTTGTTCAGATTGGAAATAGTCGATTCAAAGCGGTTCTGCAGGGCACCAAGATCCCCACGTTGGGCATCAATCTTACCCAGGGCGGCATCAACAATCTTCAGGGCGTCATTGGCCCCCTGTATATCACTGATGTCAATGGCTGTTACTTCTTCCAGGGCTGCGATGCTGTTGGAGCCGGCGGCACCGTCAACAATGGAACCCGCCGAGTCGGCAATACTTGAAGAGGCCGTATAGGAGTCTTGCGAAGAGAATTCAATGGTCCCTGCGACTATTGTTGAGTCGGTACTCCCCTGGGTCAACTGTTCCGCCTGGTTATCCGAGCCCGTAACGTTAATGGTTTCACCTGAAGCGCCACTGTGATTGAAATCGCTGATTTGAATATCTTTTCCTTCCGCCTGGACCAGGGTCATAATGCCGCTGTTGACTGTTGCCGTTATGCCGGTAGTACCGCTCTGATCGTTAATGACCGTGGCCAGTTCGCTCAGATCCGTGGTGGTGACCGATGCGTTGACTGTTGAAGCATTTCCGCCGGAGCCGATTGTCATGGTGACAACACCGGGGGCGGACAGGCCGGATATTGTGGCCTCGGTACGTGCGGTAGCCGTTACTCCCGTCTGGGATGCAGTATTGGTAATCTGGGTGGCGATTTCCCATGCCGTTGCTCCGGCACCGACAGAGATAGCCGGGGAGGTCGTCCCCTTTGATCCTGTGATTGTCAATGTCTGCGAGGCAATGGTATTGGCGGAAGGCAATGCCGCTGCAGCACTGGTTGCCGATCCGGTTCCCTGGTTTCCGGTTGTGTTAACGGCATCGATAAAGTATCGTCCCAGGTCATCTGCGGCCATGGATTTGATTGATACTCCAATGGTTTCATTGGCATTGGGCCCTACTTGAAACTGCTGAGAAACAAAGGTGCCATCCAGGACACGCAGTCCGTTAAAGGTGGTGGACTGGGCGATCCGGTTCATCTCTGTTTTCAGTTGATTGACCTCCGCCTGGAGTGCGGCCCGGTCGGCGGCTGAGTTGGTAGCATTAGCGGCCTGAACTGCCAGTTCACGCATGCGCTGCAGGATGTTTGTTGACTCCTGCATTGCACCTTCTGCGGTCTGGGCAAGGGATATTCCGTCGTTGGCATTTCGGGATGCCTGGTTGAGCCCGCGGATCTGAGAGGTCATGCGGTCTGAGATAGCCAGACCAGCGGCATCGTCTTTTGCTGAGTTGATGCGAAGACCGGATGAAAGTCTTTCCATTGATCTGGAAAGTTGACCCTGGGAACGGGTAAGGTTTCTCTGGGCATTAAGTGATGCGACGTTCGTATTGATCGTTAAAGCCATGGTTTCCTCCATGAATTGCTTAGCCCTGGTCGTCCATGACTGACCAGTTAGCTAACGATACAAACGTAACATCTCTCAGGTACTGCCCTTTACTGTCTCTCAATTCACTCTTCGGAGTATGGCGGGAAGGAGTTTAGTCTTTTTCAAAGTGTTCGTTTTGTTTTATGGGGATCTGTGGTAAAAAAAAGCATGATACCAATATGTTGGTAGGTGCGTTTTTCTTTGGTTAAGCGAGTTTCGGAGCACTGATATCAGATGTCGCTGGATATAATTGGAAAACTTCGGAGAGCGGATTGTTCAACTCGACCGCACATCCTGGAAAAGATGTATCAGAAAAACCTGGAGTTTTTCAGGAGAAAACATCCCGCTCTAGCAGAGTTTGTTGAACAGGCCAATTGTCCCTTTCAACTGGATATCACCGATACCTTTTTAAATATTGTCCATACACCGTCCGGAACCGTAGCTCATCCTGAAGTCGGTCTGGATTCTTTTGCGGAGATGATGGGTGGTTGGGTTCACGAGGCCTGGACAGACCTTTTGAATTTTAAGGTTGCACTGTCCGACAAACATCCACTGCACTTTAAACCTGTTCACACTTTTGATACCCGGTTGAATGAAAACTTTCCGGAATACGAGCGGCGTTTTGCCGCTGGTCGAATCAATCTCAAGGAAATCGACAAGGGAAAGAGATTCTCTCCGCCGGTCGTGTTCCTGGGTATTTTTCATGGGCTGCATATTGCCCATTACCTGCAACACACTGAACTGACAACGGCATTATTTATTGAACCGGAACCGGAGCGGTTTGAAGTTTCCTGTTATTTTCTGGATTATACGGAAATAGAACAGCGTTTTGGCACCTTGCACCTCTCCATCGGAAGTGAGCCGACATCCGGGAGTATAGAAACTTTTTTTTCTCTTATTCGCATCACCCCGCAGATATGGGTACGGATTCTGCCCGGATATCAATGTGAACATGCCCCCTTTTTTATTGAATCGATTAAAGGTCTGCAGGCAACAAGAGCAAATCTTACCTATCCTCTTGATTATGAGATGAGAGGGCTGCTGCAGGGGAAGGAAAATTTGAACCGTGGGCTTCCATTGTTGAGCAGACCGATACGCGTTTCCAGACAATGTCGCATTGCCGTTGTTGCAACCGGGCCCTCACTGGATAATGATGTCCGTTGGCTGAAAAAGAACAGGGCGCGGCTTGTTATTTTTGCGGTCCACAGCGCTGTTCGTGTATTACGCAAGCATGGCATTCGCCCGGATTTCCAATTTAACCTGGATTCGATTATTCAGTTGAAGGGGATGCAGTCATTACAACTCTTTCATGAGGTACCGTTTATAACTGATTACAAGGTACCACCGGAAATTTTAGCGGATTTTAAAACACCACTTCTCTGTACGGATACCTATAAACAGGCTGTTGTTCGTTTTTTTACGAGTTTGACTGAAACCCATCCCTCAACAACAAATCTTGCCCTGTCGTTTGCCTGTTTTTGTCGTCCGGACAGGATTTATCTCCTTGGCTGTGATTTTGGATTTCGAACCCTTGCTCAAGATCATGCAAAAGGTTCCATTTATGAATCTCAACGGGATGGGGAAAAAAGAGAGGGATTCTCCGCAGAACATTGTTTGCAGACCCTGGTTCAGGCGAATTTTTCCGGAACAGCCCCCATACAGACAATACCTGTTCATCTGCGGACAAAAATTGTAGCTGAACGATGTATAAAAAATAATGGAAAGGGAATCCCCGTAATTAATTTATCCGATGGTGCCCTT
>DRKH01000005.1 GCA_011051825.1 Desulfobulbus sp. | reverse complement strand
TTGTGCAGATAGAGGGCCTTTATCCGATAGGGATAGCCGTCGGCGGCACTGGGAATGATCTCCTGGTAGACATTACCGGTATATGGATACCAGGTTCGTTTTGCCGGATATCCATATTTGAAAAACAGACTGCAGTCCTCATAATGCATTTTTTCCCGACTTAACGGTACGCCGAAATGGCCGTTTTTATTCGGGTGAAGCCTGGAGAGTGGAAAGGGTTGTCCCTTTTTGCTGCCGTCTTCATGCCAATGACCGCCGCCTTTCATCAAGCCACCTTTCCAGTCGCCGTTACCAACAAGCAGATTGAGGACCAGGATAGCACGACCGTTATGGTAGCCGTTGGTATGCTGAACCGGCCCCCGATACATATCGGCCACCGCCTTGCGGCCGTGGCTGGTAAATTCACGGCTCACCTGAATCAACTGTTTCCTTGAAATGCCGCTTTCTTCAGCCCATTGCGCCACGGAACGTTCCATGGCCAGGTCGCGCAGGAGGGCAAAGGCGCTCTTAAATTTTTTTCCGTTGATCTCCCCTTCGGCGAACAGATCGCCAACCAGAGGTTTATCGCCCTTCCGGTAGGGATCAAAGGGGATGAGCTCTCCATTGACACTGACCAGAAGACTGTGCCCGCCATCAATCCCGGCATCATCACTGCGGAACATTTTCAATCCCGTCTTGCCGTCTTTATCCAACAAGACCAGATGGGTGGCATCACACCAGGTCGTGTCGCCGTTTATGCCGGCGGCACTGCGATTGGCAGCTCGCAGGTAGCTTTCATTATAGGCTTTATTGTCCATCGTCCAACGGATCATCCCGTAGGCCAGGGCCGCATCGCCACCGGGTTTAATCGGCAGCCAGTAGTTGGCCTTGGCAGCGGAATGACTCAGACGCGGATCAACTACGGCAAATTTAAGACCGTTACGAGCCTGGGCGTTGGTCAGGTAGGAAGCCCAGTTGGTGGGTCCGAAGTTGGCCTCAAATGGACTGGTACCGAAAAAAATTATAAATTCAGCATTTGGCACATCCGGTTTAAAATGATCCGGACCATTCTTGTAGTGTTCGAAGACCTCTTTCAGGCCGGGATGATATTTGCCGCCCTTGTAGGTACTGGTAAATTTTTTATAGGCAATATGATGGGACTGTTCACAAACCGTGGTATGCTCGAACCAGTTTGTTGAGCCCAGGCCGCCTTTAATCCAGCGTTTGGCAAATTCTTTACGACCATGCTCGATGCGACCGCCTAAAAAGACAAACTGATTGTTTTTCGGCCCCAGGTCCGGGAAGTCCGGATCGATCAATTTATCGAGATGCTCTTTATGCAGCTCCTGAAAGCGGGCCGCCGTCATCTCGTTTACGGCCACCTTGGCGGCATCTGCCTTCAGTGCCTTCATCAAGGCGGGATCCCGAACGGCAAGAATATCTTTAAGCCCTTCCACCTTGCCCTCTCCAAAGAGATTACCGCCGTTTACGATCTCGTCAACGGCCCGGTCAAATTCAATGGTAACCCACTTGTTTTCGCCCCGTTTTGTGCCCGGTTTTCTCTTCAACACCTTGCGGATCCGGTACGGATCATACAGGGTCTGTACCCCGGCCTGTCCCTTGGGGCAGAGACGACCATCATAGCGGACTGCCTCCCGGGGGTCGGCATCATAGGAAAGCTGCGGATGCATGTTCATGGGGCTGTATGGATTACCGTCCACCTTGACCATCACTCCATCAAGAAGCTTCACCTTTATCGTACAGGCCGTATGGCACTGCAGACAGCAACTGTAGATAACATTTTCCGCCTTGTCGAAGGGATAGGCATTGGCGGCAGGGCCGGAGCCGGCCCGGGCATTGGCACTTGAAAACAAATCCACTCCCGGCACCTGACTGGCCGCCAGTACACCACCAAAAAAGGCGGTACTCTTTATAAACGTGCGCCGGTTAAATCCTACCTGCTGCCCGTCAACTTCAATATCAGTCTTTTTCATTGTTTTTTTCTGTTGTAGTTTAACATGAGCACCCATTACGCCACCTCTCTGTTTTCCGGTTTCACGATGGGGAGCAGCTTCTCGCCCAAAAGGAAGAAAAGTATGCCCAGGGAAGCCACCCACAGGGAGACCATCCACTCCATGGCGGTCGGCATATAGGTAAACTTGAGTCCGGGTCCGCTGAAGGCATACTCGAGGCCGGGGATCTCCGGATTGATCAGGCCCGGAATAACAATGTTCAGGCGAACCGCCAGGAAGGTTACTGTCACCAGCAGGCAGGCAAAGGCGATGGGACCGGCAACGGATCGGTCGGACCTGCCGCCCGGTACTGCAGTTGAAAAGAGGATAATTGCCGGTAAAAGAACGCCGAGACCGAAATGGATAACCCAGAAAACATACCAGTACGGACCGAACAGCATGGCCTGCAGGGGTTGGGCTTCTGCCGGAACCCCGGGATAGAGGCCGACCAGGATTTCAGCTATTTCCAGGAGAAAATCAAAGAGCACCAGGGCCAGGACAATCTTGCCGAGAAATTTCATCATCTCGTTAAACTGTTTTTTATCCTTATCAGGCCCCCAGACGTAGTTGACCGCGGTCAGCAGCGCACCGCCGGAGGCAAGAGCGCCGATAAGAAAGGCGATAGGAGTTAAACCGCTGTTCCAGTGCGGACGGGCGGCAATAACACCAAATAAGGCGCCAACACCGCCATGAAAGGCGATGGCCAGGGGAACGCCGATGGTACCCAGTATCTTGAGCTTTCGGGCGTCGGCCTGTCTGGCCGCATCCGAGGTGTCGCGGCTACCCAGGGCCAGCAGTTTCGCAAAACCGGCAGAACCGCCCCTGCCGGTACGGGCCGTTTCAATAAGATCAACCCGGATGGCAATCCACAGCTCAACAACAATGAGCAGGAAATAGGACGAATACAGGACGCCCATCCAGGACATCATCGATTGGAAATTCGGATGGAACAATACCCGGGTAACCCGGAACTCATGACCGAGATCCAGCCAGATGGAAATCAGGGCGGCTATAAGACAGCCAAAGGCCGTAAACAGGGCCAGCTTGCCGATCTTTTCCAGTTTTTTCACCTTGACCACGTAAACCAGTGTCGACAGTAAAAATGAACCCGCGGAAAGACCGATAAAGTAAATATAGGCGGCTACCCACAGGCCCCATGGGATATACGAGCCATAGTCGGTCATCCGGTGCCCGGTGGTAAACCGGAGATACATACCGTATAGACCAACGCCGAAGCCGATCACCGCGATCAGCCAGACAAGTCTCTTGATCATCTGTTTCATTATTGATCCCTCATTATTTATTCGAAAACAGCCCGTAACTGATTAAACCCAGGTTGTTTTCGTCATTTATTATAGCTGTGAACTCGAATTCCGGTCCGGCATACAGATTAGACCAGGTAAGCGGTTGTCGGGGACGTCCCCTCTTCCTCCTTCAGCCTTCTGAGCCTCGGTGACCCGAGCAGTTCGGCAATCAGGCTTTCTGGATCCTTGGCATCTCCGAAATAGGTCGCGTCACCGATACAGGTGGTCACGCAGGCGGGAAGAATGCCTTTTTCAACCCGATGGATGCAATAGGTACATTTACGGGCATTGCCCACGGGTGAACTGTCCCTGTTTTTTCTAGGCCATTCTTCACCATATTCAAAATTCGGTGACCGCTCGTATTGAGGAATAAAAGGCGTGCCGTCTGAATAAAAATATCCCTTGTCAAAGGTTCTGGCGGCATACGGGCAGGCGGCAATGCAGTAACGGCAGCCGATGCATTTGTCGTAGTCGATCTCAATAATACCGTCGGCCCGTTTCCAGGTGGCACTGGCCGGACAGACCTTGACACAGGGCGGATCCTCACATTGCATACAGGGCCGGGGCAGAAATGTTTTCCGGACATTGGGATAGGTGCCGATTTCTTCCTCGATCACCGGCCTGTAGACGACACCGGGCGGCAAGTGATTTTCGGCAACGCACGACGTTGTACAGGCTGTACAGCCGACACATTTATCCTGGTCGATTACCATTGCCCAATGCCTTTCCTGCATGGGCTTTTTCAGGGCGCGTTGGAGATCGTCCATCATCCGCTGCCTGATTTCATGCGGTTCGATGTCAATGAGAGCCATTGAATCCTCCTCCTGTTTTTCACACAGCTAGCGGCCTGACAAATACAGGCCGGATCACTGCAGACAATTCATCTTGTTAAAGAGAATACCCAGACAGGGGCAGGAAAAAAAGCGGCGAAAATGTGATTTTTTGTAGGAAAAAAACCGACAGGGTGTAGGGACAGGAGGGGAATATACTGACCTGGTCAGCCCATTTTACCAAGCCGCATGGCCAGGCGAACCAGTTCAGAACGTTTTTCGAAATCGAGTTTAGTCATACCGCGGGAACGATAGGTGGCAACCGTTTTTTCGCTGAGTAGACAGCGTTCGCCGATCTCTTTACTGGTGTATCCCCGGGCAACCAGAGTCAGAACCTCCTGCTCACGCTTGGACAGATTCGCCCAGCGCGCAAGTTCCCTGTCGTGATCAGGAAGTTCACTTTTACCCGAATCCGGGATATAGGTCTTCAGCAGGGAGGGATGGATGTAAACCTCACCCCGCATCACGGAATGAATGGCATATAACAGATCCTCTTCCAACCCTTTTTTGAGTACAAATCCTTTGGCCCCTTTCCGGAGCGCCCGCTGCATATACTGGGGATTGTCATGCATGGTCAGGATGATGACCCTGGTCTGCGGCGCCAGGGCAAGAAGTTCCTCTATCAGATCCAGGCCGCTGCTCTCCTGCAGGGTGATGTCCAGCAGGACGATATCCGGGCTGCATGTCTGCACCTGTTCCAGGGCTTCATCGGCGTTGCTGGCCTGGGCCACTACTTCAATGTCGGCTTCCGCATTAAGAAGAAGACAGAGTCCATGTAAAAGCATCACATGATCGTCAACGACCATGATGTCGATAATCTTATTGTTCATTATTATCTCCTGGGAAAGACGGGACGGTTACCACAACCATGACCCCCTGCCCCGGTTCCGAATCAATACGAAAGGTGCCGCCGGCCAATTCAACCCGTTCCTGCATACCATGGATGCCCAGTCGGTTTGTTGTCTCCAGTATTTTGAGATCAAATCCTTTGCCGTCATCATCAATAAGCAGACGGATATCATTGCGACGCCATTCCAGGAAGAGGGAAATATTACGTGCCTGACCATGGCGGACGGCATTGTTGACGGCCTCCTGAACAATACGGTAGAGACAGGTCTCAATCGAAGGCAGCGGACGTCGGTCCTGAAAACCGATAATATTTTTCCGGATTTCCACCCCGCCGGTCTTTCTGATATTTTCAACATACAGAGACAGGGCCGCAATCAGTCCCATATCATCAAGGACACTGGGGCGAAGTTCCAGGGCCATATCATGAATGGCGTCAAGTTCGTTTTCAATGTTTTTTTTGAGTTGATAGATGCTCTGCCGCATCTCCTCCGAGCAGGCCATCCGTTCCAGAAGATTCAGGCCGATGCTGAGTGAGGCCAGAGACTGGCCTGTCTGGTCATGCAGCTCCCGGGCAATACGTTTTCGTTCGTTTTCCTGGCTGCTGATGATTTTCTGAAGAAATTCCCGGCGAATATTTTCTTTTTCTCTTTGTGCCTCAGCTGCCAGTTGAAAGCCATTGCTCATCTCATTAAAGGCCAGCGTGAGTGCCCCCACCTCATCATGGGAAACCGGGTCAAGGACGACAGTATATTCCCCCCGGCGGACTGCGTTGGTTGCGGCCAGCAGCTCCTTAATGGGCCGGGCAATCAGCCAGCTCAGGAGTATGGCAAAGAGAATCCCGGCCACGGCGACAAGAAAAGTGGTCAGCAGAAGGCTACTGATGAATTCCCTGTTCTCAAGGCGGACAAAATGATCTGCAACCCCGACGGCAACACTGCCGTTCCAACCCTGCAACACCGGCAGGACTGTTTCCCAGATCCGGCCCTCGTTGGTCTCAACGACCTGCACTCCGTCCTGGTGACGATATACCCGGCGCAGATGTTTTCCAAGTTCGGCGGGGAAACGACTGCCGAAGGTATGGGCAATGATGTTTCCCCGGCGATCCAGAACTACAAGGTAGCGGACATCGCGGCGGTTGGTTTTAGCGTTGACAAGATACCTTGTCAGACCGTACAGATCGTTAATCAACGTATAATCAGGAATTTTGTACGCAATTTCATTGGCCACCGATCGACTTTCCTGCTCCATGTAGGCAAGTAAATGGTCATTCAGAAAGCGTGAGACCTGAAGCGAAAGTACCGTGCCCATGAAAACGGACAGTCCTATCACCATACCGATGATTTTGGTCTGTAATGAAATTGAGAAAAAAAAACGTTTTAAACGGGTCAATACAGATCTGGACATTGAGTTCCACCGACACGGGTTGTACAGGGCGTTGCCCCTTTCTCCGGATAGAGGTTCCTGTTCGGAAATGCAAACCGGTCAATACCCAGTTGCTGAAGAACGGCAATACCGTCCTTATTGCCGTCCATTGACAACAGAATACGGCGAATCTTTCGGATCTGCTCCTGCGGGGCCTGTACGGAGGTGACAACCGGCGGCATGCCGAAATCCCCTGAACGGAGAATAATTCTGGTTTTCTCTGCGATCGACGGATCACGCTTGACGGCATATGCATACACCAGGCTGTCAACGGATGCACCGTCGGCGACCCCTTCGGCCACGGCTTCGATGGAATAGTCGTGGCTGTAGGTAAAAATTGTTCGATGAAAAAATTTTTCCGCCTTCCGGTTTTCCGCCGCCAGCAAACCCATGGGATATTGGTAGCCGGTATTGGACAGCGGATCGGTGAAGGCAAAGACCCGGTTGCGAAGCTCTTCAAACTTCTGGACAGAAGAATCCGAGGAGACGATAATCAGGGCGTTATAGGTGAGTTTGCCGTTAATTTGCGGAACGGCCAGCAAAGCCATCTTCTGTTTTCGCACCCCCTCATAGAACGCCCCGGTGCAGATAAATGCCATGTCAACAGCATTCCTGGCAATTAAATCATTAATTTCCCCGTACGTCCGGCGCTGCACTAACTGCACGGGCGTATCGAGACGCTTTTCAAGGTAGTCGAGCAGTGGTTGATAGGAGTCGACGGTACCCCGGGGAGAAAGGATGGCGGCAATCGCGACCTTAAAGGTTTTTTCTTTCTTTTCCGCTCCAGTTTCCCGTAGTGGGGCAAGCTCGTCAAGATGAATAATTTCGGCAGACTCTAGCGGT
>DRKH01000004.1 GCA_011051825.1 Desulfobulbus sp. | reverse complement strand
ATTACAGCGCTGATAGCGTCTCTGCCCGGAATGCTGGTTTATCTCAATCAGAAACACAGCCTGTAGTATGCCTGTTACCCGAAAATCGCCCTTGAAACGATGTTGTTTCGGGTGATTTTCATCGTTTGAAGTCTATGCTGTCTATCTGTTGTGGCTGTGAAATAAAAAAATTTTTTTAACCCCACCATACCGGGTTATCCGTTACAGCAAGTACTTTTTTTGACCTGCAAGGAGTTATTAAATGAATGTTGATGCCATGCGTGCCATCGACAAATGGGCCGGAATTCCACTGACCTTTTGTCTGACCATACTGCAACGACTGTTGCGGATTGCAGGAGTTGTACGTAAACAACCGCTGCAGCGCATTCTCTTTATTGAACTCTCGGAGATGGGCTCAACCATCCTTGTTGACCCGGCCCTGCAAAAGGCGAAAAATCAGTTATCGGCCGAACTGTTTTTTCTCATCTTCCATAAGAACAGCGGAAGCCTTAAACTGACCGGAACCATTCCATCGGCCAACATTTTCACCCTGCGGGAAGACAACCTTTTTGCCCTGCTGGTCGACACAATAAGGTTCTTCATCTGGGTTCGGAGGAACAGGATAGACACGGTGGTTGATCTCGAACTGTTTTCACGGTTTACCGCCCTGCTCAGCGGTTTTTCCGGAGCCACACGCAAAGTGGGTTTTTACAGTTTTTACAACGAAGGACTCTATCGGGGCGAACTGTTGACCCATCGGGTCAGTTATAATCCGCATATCCATATTGCAAAAAATTTTATCGCCCTGATTAATTCTCTGATCTCGGAAAAAGAAGAGCTGCCCTATTCCAAACAGAGGGTCGAGGACGCCGAGCTTGTCATCCCCTCTTTCAACTGCACGGATGAGGCCGTTGCGACCATGACCGGGCGTATAGAAGAGTATGTACCGAGCTACAGCGCAAAAAAACATCACCTGGTTCTGATAAATCCCAATGCCAGTGAACTCCTGCCCCAGAGACGATGGATGCCGGATCGTTATGAAGCGCTGATTACAAAAATCCTTGCCCATCGGGCCGACATCCTGGTGCTGATTACCGGAGCACCATCGGAAAAAGATGAAGCAGGCCGGATGTGTGATCGAATCGGAGACAGGCGCTGTGTAAACTTTGCCGGAGCCTTGAAACTCGCCGAGTTACCGATCCTCTATTCCATGGCGGCCCTGATGGTCACCAATGATTCCGGGCCCGGCCATTTTTCTTCAGTTACTCCACTACCGACCTTTGTCCTGTTTGGCCCCGAGACCCCGAAGCTGTATGGTTCCCTGGGTAATTCAACCGCAATATTTGCCGGACTGGCCTGTTCCCCCTGTGTCAGCGCGGCCAACCACCGCAAAACCCCCTGCACCGATAATAAATGTCTGCAGGCCATAACCGTTGACCAGGTCTATGCAGCAATCCGGCCCACGCTTGAGGCCCTGTCCTGATGGATCCGATGGTCTGGTTGCTGTAAGAAGAGGGACTAGCCCCTCGGTTCGATATCGGTTGAATGGGGGGCCTGGAGAAGTATCAGGGCCAGGATTCCACCGGTCAGATAGACAATCCCGCCGGCCCAGAGTACATCGCTGAGGAAATGCCCGCCCTGGAGCATCCGGGCCAACCCGACGGCTGCGCCGAAACCGAGTCCGAAAACGAGAAATCCGGCCGCCGCTTTTCGGTTTCCGTCCCGAAGGACAAACCAGGGACCCAGTATATAAAAGGCAATGGAGGCATGTCCGGAAGGGAAGGAACTGTTACTGCCGGTGGTGCCTTTCTGCCAGATTTCCGTATAAGGGTGAGTGCCGCCGCACTCGATAATCTCCCGCGGCCGGGCCCGACCCAGATTGTCCTTGAGCATAACGTTGACGATCAGGCCCGGGCCTATGGCCAGCAGAAGCAGGAGAAAAACCGCAGGCCGGCGCTGCTCTTTCAGGCGGTGCGAGAAAAAACCGCCGATACAGACCAGCAGGGCAAGTACTGCCAGACCAATACCCGGGGCCGGGGCCCACTCATAGAGCATATTCCACGGAAAATGCCCGATTCCAGGCCAGATAGCGTCAGGCCCGTATATAATTCCGGCCAGATACCGGTCCCCGTTCGTCAGGTAAATACACAGGGTGACAAGCAACAGGGCACCGGCAACCAGAAGGAGTTCCATCATCCGGTGCTGTTTTGTCCGTTGCCGGCTATCAAAAAATGTCTCTGTCAAAAACAGTCTCCTTTCAGGTAAAAATGCAAGTCGTCACGGCCACCTCGCCTTCGGAGTCTCGCAGGCTCGCTACCTGCAAACGAACGCGCCTGCACAGGTAGCGAAGACTCCAAAATCGAGGCATCCGTACCAACGTATAATCCTCGGCAGAGTAAAAACATAGAGTGACATGGCCGGTGATCAATGACAAAAAAACCGTCCACCGCGTATATCTGATGAACTGGTGCCTGTCCGGAAATGGGGGTTTTCGTTCAAGGTCAAGGAATGCGACAAAAATAAACCAAGGCATCTAAGTGATATTCCGAGCATATTTTTTGAGCATGCCGCAGAGATTGGGCGAAAAGGCCATTTCCGGACAGGCACTGACTGGATACAAGTACCAGCATCACTCCGGTTCCGCAATAAAGAGTTCTCTATTGTCAGTTATCACCCCTTGTGATAGTTTCACCAGGATCGTTTCGATGTAATCTTTTGCCGTAATTGTTCTCTTTTACTACAGTATCTATGCAGACAACAAAAGAATGGAATTGTATGGTTGCCACCTGGCTGGTTATTTTGATCGGCCTTGGAATCCGCCTTGCCGTCAGCACCCAGTTTCTTCTGGTACCGGACGAGGCGAATTACTGGCAGTGGAGCAGATATCTTGCCCTTGGCTATCATGATCATCCACCGATGATTGCCTGGACCATTGGACTTGCCACCCGGATATTCGGCCAGACGGAATTTGCAGTCCGTCTACCCACGGTCCTGGGAATGGCGGTCACGTCGTTTTACCTCTGCCTGCTGGCTGCCCGCTGGTTTTCCTGTCGCTGCGCCTTTCATGTGGCTCTGCTTGTGCAGGGGATACTGCTCTTTAACGGGGCGTCTTTGATAGCAACTCCGGACGGGCTTCTTCTTCCCTGCTGGGCCGCGGCCTGTTATCACAGTGCCATGGCCATCAGTAACCGATCCCGTGGACAATGGCTGATGACCGGTCTCTGGTTCGGCCTGGGCCTGCTGTCCAAGTACACGATGATCCTCTTTTTGCCCTCTCT
>DRKH01000003.1 GCA_011051825.1 Desulfobulbus sp. | reverse complement strand
GCAAGGCTGCCCGCCCGCTCTGCGGGTAAATGAGTGCCCCGGAAATAGAACATTTTCATCGTTTGTTGTGGCTGGGGAGCATACTGGTTTATCCGTAGTCCGGTTGCACCCGCACAAAATCGCCCCCCCCCCCGTGCCAACTTACAATTCACGGTATATAAAAACAATCAGTGCCTTACTTCCAAACTTCTGCAAGAAAAAAACAGGTAAATGCAGAGTCCGAAAAATTCAAGGCAGGTAACATGATGTTATTATATTACAAAAGCCTTTGGGCTGTAGGATGAAGGGATTTAGGTAAAGAAAACGGAATCTGCTCCTTCCTGACAACCTGCCAGCCTTCAGCCTAAATACCTTGCGGACTTGCCCGCGTTAGTTACATGGCCTGTGATCAATTACAAAATCATTTCAGGGCCTGACGAATCCGTTCCATGGCCCGGACCACATTTTCATACGAGTTGAAAGCGGAGAGCCGGATATAGCCCTGACCGCATTTCCCAAACCCCGCCCCCGGCGTACAGACGACCCCGGCTTCATTTAAGAGTAGATCAAAGAACTCCCAGGAATCACGATTGCCCTGAATCCAGATATAAGGCGAATTATCCCCGCCCACCGAGGCAAAACCCAGCTCACCAATCACACTTGCAATCAGGTCGGCGTTCTTGAGATAGGAGCTGACCAGTTCCCGGGTCTGGGCCTTGCCCTCTTGGGAATATACGGCCTCGGCCGCCCGTTGGACCGGATAGGAAACGCCGTTGAACTTGGTGCAATGCCTGCGGTTCCACAGGGGGTGCACGGCCTGTTTGTTGCCCTGGGAATCATAGGCCATACACTCTTTGGGGACAACCGTGTAGGCGCAGCGGGTGCCGGTGAATCCTGCATTTTTTGAAAAGCTGCGAAATTCAATCGCAACTTCCCGCGCCCCTTCGATCTCATAGATGGAATGGGGCAGCGCGTCATCACGGATAAAGGCCTCATAGGCGGCATCAAAGAGGATCAGCGCCTTGTTTTCACGTGCATAGTCAACCCAGGTTTTCAGCTGCTCTTTGGTTGCGGTTGAGCCGGTTGGATTGTTGGGAAAACAGAGATAGATCAGGTCAACCGGCTCGGTCGGCAGGTCCGGGACATAGTTGTTTTCCTTGGTGGAATCAAGATACACCAGCCCCTGATAGCGGCCATCGCTGAAGGTCCCGGTCCGCCCCGCCATGACATTGGTGTCCAGGTAGACCGGATAAACCGGGTCCGGGATGGCCACCCGCGCATCGAGGGAAAAAAGCTCCTGAATATTGCCGGTATCGCATTTGGCCCCGTCGGAGACGAAAACTTCATCGGCGTTTATTTCTGCGCCCCGGGCCTGGAAATCATTGACCGCTATGGCCTCGCGGAGAAAATCATAACCCTGTTCCGGGCCATAGCCGTGGAAACCGCTCTCAACAGCCATTTCATCAACCGCCTTGTGGAAGGCCTGGATACAGGCGTCGGGCAGGGGCTTGGTCACATCTCCGATCCCGAGTTTTATGACATCCTTATCCGGATGCGCCTCCTGAAAGGCCGCCACCCGTTTGGCGATATCGGAAAAGAGGTACGAGGCCTGCAACTTGAGAAAATTTTCGTTTATCTTCAACATATTTTTTATTCTAATCTATTGGTTGGAGTTAGAGTTTTTCTGCTTAATATAAAAACTCGTCTTATCATGCATCAGGGATAACATCGTCGGTTCAGCACGTTGCAGGAGCGTATGGATGCTCGTAACCGTTCACCGGGATGTCATGTCCCTGGCATTACATCAAAATTGTAAACGTTTACCAGTGCTCCATATTCGTTCAAGCAGACCGACGAGTCTATAGCCCCGCTATGTGAGGAGGTCTGATCGGACGAAGATGGGGTGCTGGTGAACGTTTACGGATGCTCAAAGCTCCACAGTCACCCCTTCACTGAAATCATAGCCGTCGGTGGAGAGGTCATAATCCATCCGACCAGCGTGCAGGCTGAATCGGGGGCCCTTGATATAGACCGGGACAGGGCTGACCACCATTTTACCGGCATCGTAGTAATGGAGCAGATCGGTGTGCAGCTCCTCCCCGGCCTTTGGTTTGCGGACAATGACATTATCGATCAAAATCAGGTGCCGCTGGTCGATAAAGTAGGTGCCCCGCCTGCTGGTTATGGTAATCGGCTCATTTTTCCCCTGGTAGAGGGCATTCACATCTATCATGCCCAGTTCCCGGTCGGTCTTGCCGGTAAAGGCACGCCTGGCCTTAACCAGCCACTCCTCTTTGCCCTTGCTGGTCAGGGTGATGGTAATGGAATCCATGACAAAATTCTGCTGCAGACGACCGGCCCGGGCTGCCAGTTTGGCATCATAGCCGCCGCGCGGCTTAAGAAAGGCCGCCACCGATGGTTTCCAGATCGGGCTGGTCACAAACAATCCCAGCGGGATAATCCAGAGGAAATTTCGAGTATTTTTCATTATCCTCTGTAGCCGGCCAGCAGAGAAGCGAGCTGTCCCCTGCCCTCAAGGATGAGTTCGCAGAACTCACGTACCGCCCCATTGCCGCCGCTCAGTTTGCAGACATAATGAACCTGCCCTAGAACCTCTGCCACACTGTTGGCCGGGGCGGCAGACAAGCCGACTCGAGCCAGCAGTGGAAGATCGAGCCAGTCATCACCCATATAGGCCGTCTGCAGAGGGCGCAAACCGGTCTTGTCGAGAATTTCTTCATAGACCGCTGTCTTGTCCTTTCGGCCCTGGTAGAGATGGGCAAAACCGAGATCCGTTGCTCTACGCTGAACAGCCTCGGATGTTCGGGCGGTGATCAGGCCGACATCAACACCACTGTCCTGCAGCATCCGAAGCCCGAACCCGTCCTGGGTATTGAATCCCTTGGATTCTCCGCCGCCCTCGGTGTAGATTATAGTGCCGTCGGTAAGCACGCCGTCCACATCCAGCAGGAGAAGTTGTATTTTTTTTGCCCTGGGCAGCAGTGCGTTCCACTGCTCACTGCGCGGGATGGGCGTGTTTCGTTGCATGGCACGTTCGCGCAGGGCCTGAGTCAGTTCACAGTCGGATGGATACTCACCGGGTTTTGAACTCCGGCAACCGCCGTTATCCATTAATTTCTTCTCCAACTGCGGCCCGGATAGCCAGCAACTGCCTGAGCAGCGGCTCGACCTGATCCAGAGGCCAGGAATTGGGACCGTCACAAAGGGCCTTGTCCGGATCGGGATGCACCTCCATGAACAGCCCGTCTATCCCGGCACCCATGGCCGCCCTGGCAAGAGGCGGTATAAACTCCCTCTGGCCTCCGGAACTGCCGCCTGCCCCGCCGGGAAGCTGGACCGAATGGGTGGCGTCAAAAACCACTGGACAGCCCATCCCCCGCATGACCGGCAGAGAGCGCATATCCACCACCAGATTATTGTAGCCGTAACTTGCTCCCCGTTCGGTCAGGAGCAACTGATCGCACCCGGCATCGCGTATTTTTTCCACAGCATGTTCCATATCCCAGGGCGAGACGAACTGCCCTTTCTTCAGATTGATGGCCTTGCCCGATTTTGCGGCGGCAACCAGCAGATCCGTCTGACGACAGAGAAAGGCCGGGATCTGGATAAGATCTAGAATATCCGCAGCCATTTCCATCTGGTTACTCTCGTGAATATCCGAGACCACCGGAACCCCGACCTCTTCACGTATACGGCCGAGCTGACGCAGGCCGTTTTCCAGACCGGGCCCGCGAAAAGAACTCAACGATGTTCGGTTGGCCTTGTCAAATGAGGCCTTGAAGACATAGGAGATCCCGAGACGGGAACAGATCGCCTTCATCTCCCG
>DRKH01000002.1 GCA_011051825.1 Desulfobulbus sp. | reverse complement strand
CGGAGCCATTGCCGTCGCCCCCTCCGGCACTTCCGGACTCACGCGCTCTCGGCTGTCGGGCCGCAATCCGTTCCTGCTCTTTGAGCAGCATTTCATCAAAGGCACCCAGAGATTCGGCCAGACTCTGATCAAGGGCGGCAAGTTCCTCCTCCAGGGTACGGCTCTTTTTTTCCGGCAGGGTTTTCTGTCCGGCAGGACAGGGAAGATCAGCAACAGCTTCAGGACCGGACTGTTGTTCAATTCGGCGGCAGTATTCCCGGTTGCGCTCCTGCAGATAGTCGATGAGCAGCACCAGCTCGTTTCGTTCCTGCAGTGACAGTGTCCCGTCCGTCCTGCCTCCGGCTATCCGCCGGCCGACATTCCGCTGAACCCGATCCAGAGCAAGGACATTGGACCGCAGCCGTTCAAGGTCTTCCTCCGGTTGCGCACCAGAGCCGGTGGCGACAGAGACCGTCAGGTTCAGAGAACAAAAGAGCATCAGCCAGCAAACAAAACGCATCGTAAACTCCCGGCAAAAGATCGATCTCCAGTAACTATTCAGGTGGATGCACGATTTATGCAATACCACAAACCGTAACTGTGCAAGAGTGCCCCACGGAGTCTGTGCTCCTGAACAGTTCCGATCTCTATATAGTACGGCAGGGCAGGATGAAGGGCAATAATAAAAATTATCGATTGAAGCGGACGCCAGATCCTCCTCAAGATTTTTTTTTAAGAAAACACGCCCACCAGGGCAAACCCAACCTGCGTTTAAAATGACTTAAAATCAGTCGATTAGATACCAAGCTGATATTTATTCACTATTGACAAAGGCATCTGACCCGTAGGAGCCCACTGCGGGGCCGGGATCGTATTCAAAAAACTGATAATTCCACGAATTAAGGCAGTAGCATGCATTTACCGTGACAGGCTCGCCTCTCCCCTTGCCCTGTCCCTGTTTTTCTGTTTGAATAGGGATCATTCTCTCTTACTTCACCCAAGGAGCGCCATGAAATATCTTATTCTCTGTATCAGCCTGTTGACCGGTATCCTGTGTGCACATCCCCTGCTGGCCGGTTCCGTTATCGACCGGATACAGGAACGCCAGGCCCTGGTGGTCGGTACACCTGGTGACTTCCCGCCCTTTAGCGTCACAACCAGTTCCGGCACTCTCATCGGCATGGATATTGACATCGTCAAAAATCTGGCCGCCATGATGAAGGTCAATATCCGTTTTGAACGGATGGAGTTTGCCAAACTCATTCCCGCCCTGCAGACCGGAAAAATTGATCTGGCTGTTTCCGGAATAACCATGAGTCCGGAACGGAATATGAAAGTCGCCTTTATCGGCCCTTATGCCGTATCCGGGCAGTCTCTGCTCGGAAAAAAATCCCTGCTGGAAACGATCACCGATCTGAAACAGCTCAGCGATGCCAGATTAAAGATCGCCGCCCTCAAGGGGACAACCAGTGAGGCCATAGCCGAAAAAATCCCCAAGGCGACCATCACCCGGACCGACACGCTGGACCAGTCGCTGATGCTTCTGCTGGCCGGAAAAGTGGATGCCCTGCTGGCCGATTATCCCTTCTGCAAGGTGGCTGAGTTTCGCTACCCGGACAGAGGGATCGCCATGTTCGACAAACCCCTGACCTTTGAACCGCTGGGTCTTGCCGCAGCCGGAGACGATGCTCTCTTTCTCAATCTGCTCACCAACTACCTGAGCATCATGTCCGGATCAGGCACGCTCAAACAACTGCAGGACTACTGGTTCAAAAACGATGACTGGATTAAAAAACTGCCGGATGTGGAATTTTTTAAAGATATGGAACGGCAGGACTAGAACACTATCCCGATATCAATGCTGCAGACCGTCAAGGATCGGCTGCCAGTTCACGGATCGGGACTCGGTATAATCGGGCAGCAGGAGAACACGGTCAGCAAACCCGTACCCGACCAGCGACCGCCTCAACACCTGCAGGGAATCACGGATAATCTCAACCGGGTTGTCGCCATACAGGTTGTAGACCAGGCCCAGGAGCTGTATATTGCGGGACCTGATCGCCTCCAGGGCCAGCAGGGTGTGATTTATGGAACCCAGCCGGGGCGAGGTGACCAGGATAACGGGGTACCCGCACTGCTGCAGATAGTCCAGCAGCAGCAGTTGTTCTGAAAGCGGGACCAGCAGACCGCCCGCCCCTTCAATCAGGAGGAACTCATGGCCGGTGGCAAGGCTTTCCGAAGCCCGGCTGATCACCGCAGGATCGATGGTCTTCCCGTCAAGGCGGGCCGCAAGGTGAGGGGAAGCCGGAAAGGGCAGGCAATAGGAACAGGTCAACCCCTCTTCATCAAACTCGTTCCAGGAGGTTCCCATCAGCTTCCGATGGAGCAGCAGGTCTTCCGCCCTGCCCCTGCAACCGGTCTGAACCGGCTTCTGGGTAATAACCGAATGATTTTTTTCGAGGAGAAAGGCGGCCAGCAGTCCGGTGGCAACCGATTTCCCCACCCCGGTATCTATGCCGCAGACGGCGATGGTTGTATTGTTCATGCTCTTGACGCAGACTCCTTTTCATGTGACCCTGTGATGATTAACGGAAACATACCGTATTTCTCCTATCCCGACAACCGAAGGAACCAGCATGGGCCTGTATGACATCGCCGCAGTCCTGACAACCCTGGCCGCCCTGTTCAGCTATCTCAACCATCGCTATATCCGCTTCCCGGGTGCCATTGGCCTGATGGCCCTGTCCCTGGCCTTTTCCCTTGTCCTGCTCGGCCTGGGTAAAGCGGGAATATTTTTCTTTGATGTCCACGCCCGGACCCTGCTTGAGGGGCTTGATTTCCATGATACCCTGATGCATGGAATGCTTGGTTTTCTGCTCTTTGCCGGAGCCCTGCATGTCAACTTTGATGATCTTCTCCTACGGAAATGGATCATCAGCCTGCTGGCCACCTTCGGCGTCCTGCTCTCCACTCTGCTGGTGGGCGGCATGACCTGGCTCTGCCTCCACCTGCTGGGACTGGACCTGTCTCTGCTCTACTGCCTGCTCTTCGGTGCCCTGATCTCGCCCACCGACCCGATTGCCGTGCTTGGAATCATGAAAAAAATCGGCGCATCCAAAGAACTGGAAACCACGATTACCGGCGAGTCGCTCTTCAACGACGGCATGGGGGTGGTGGTTTTTCTCTCCCTGTTCTCGCTGCTCCAGACCGGTGGCAGCCCTGATTACGGAGAGATCGGAAAAATTCTGCTGATTGAGGTCGGTGGGGGGATTCTCTTCGGGGCGGCACTGGGCTACTGCTGTTATGCTTTCCTCAAACGGGTTGACCAGTACCAGGTCGAGGTCCTGCTGACGCTGGCCACCGTGATCGGCGGCTACCGGCTGGCGGAGATTCTGCACGTTTCAGCCCCGCTTGCCATTGTGGTAGCGGGCCTGCTGGTAGGCAATCAGGGCCGTCATTTCGGGATGTCCCCAGTGACCCGCCGACATCTGGATACCTTCTGGGAGCTGATCGATGAAATTCTCAATGCCGTGCTGTTTGTTCTCATCGGCCTGGAAATCCTGATTATCCCCCACGATAACCGCTATCTTATGGCAGCGGCCCTGTTGATCCCGACCGTTCTCTTTGCGCGCCTGGTCAGCGTCGGCGGCGCAGTGGGTCTGCTGGCCGGATTTAGACGGCCTTTCCAGCGCGGCACAGTGGTTATTCTGACCTGGGCCGGCCTGCGCGGCGGTATCTCCGTGGCCCTGGCTCTCTCACTCCCTGCCGGGCCGGAACGAGCAGCCATTCTGACCATTACCTATGTCATCATGGCCTTTTCCATCCTGGTCCAGGGATTGACCGTTGGCCGACTGGTCAGACGATTTATGGTTCCCGACTCCGACAATACTCCGAACAAACAACCCTCTTGAGTTGAGCAATAATCCGGTGCGCTTTCAATCCTCCAGAAAATAGCCCCTGGCCAACTCGGTAAATTGCTTCACCTGCTCTTTCTGCCAGCTTTCGTCCCGGCCCAGTTCCCGGGCCAGTTCCCGGGCCAGGATTGTTGCCACTTCCGGGGCCATCTCAAGTGCGGCCCGGGCATCAAGAAACAATGCCCGCTGTCTTCTTGCCAGGATATCCTCCACGGTACGGGCCATTTCATATCGGGCCGACCAGATGATCTCAATGGGCGTATAGGGCAAGCGCTCGTGCAGTTTTTTTCCCAGTTCCGGATGATCGGAAACAAGATCCCGCATGTAATCCGCATCCGAACCGTAATAGTACAGGGGATCCTGGTAATCGGGGTTGGAAATCCAGCCATGGATCGGCATGTCTTCGGTACGACATTTTTTATAGGCAAGCCCCCCGACCATGGCCGCCTTATTCACCGTATCCTCGGCCATCCTGCGATACGTCGTCCATTTACCGCCGGTAATGGTGACCAGCCCGGAAAGGGATACCCGTAGATGGTGGCTGCGGGAGATCTCCTTGGTGCTGGTCGCAGGGTCCCCTTCCCGGGGGGCGGCAAGGGGACGCAGTCCGGCAAAAATAGAGAGAATATCTTTGCGTCGGGGTTCACGGGTCAGATATTGTTTCGCCGTGGCCAGGATAAACTCAATTTCCTCTTCCAGGGCTCGCGGTTCCAGGGTGCACCTGTTCAGAGGCGTATCCGTGGTGCCGACCACAACCCGATCATGCCAGGGAACGGCAAAGAGTACCCGTCCGTCCGAAGTCTTGGGGATCATGATCGCCGAGTCGCCCTTGAGAAAGTCCTTATCCAGTATAATATGCACCCCCTGACTGGGCCGGACAAGGGGGGCGGCATCAGGTTCATCCATGTGCATGATTTCATCGACAAAGACACCGGTGGCATTGATCACGCTTCTGGCCTGGATTGTATAGGTGTCGCCGCTTTCCACATCGATCACCTCCACCCCGGAAAGGATACCGATCCTGTTCTTTATCAGGTCGGTTACACACATATAGTTGAGGACGACCCCGCCCTGTTCCGTACAGGTCTGGGCGATATTGACGGCCAGGCGGGAATCATCGAACTGGCCGTCGTGGTAGATCACCCCGCCGCGAAGTCCATCGGTCTTAAGATTGGGAATGGCCTGCAGCACCTCTTTTCGGGAAAGCAGTTGGGAGGGACCAAGGCCGAGTTTACCGGCCATCATATCGTAGACCTTCATGCCCAGGGTATAAAACGGCCCGTCCCACCAGTCGTAGTTCGGAATAATAAAGGCCTGATTTTTAACCAGATGGGGTGCATTTCGACGCATCAGTCCCCGTTCGTGCAGGGCCTCGAGGACCAGAGAGATATCGCCCTGGGCGAGATAACGGACCCCGCCATGAACCAGCTTGGTGGAACGACTCGAGGTACCCTTGGAAAAATCGGCCTGTTCAAGCAGCAGGGTATGATAGCCGCGGGAGGCAGCGTCGAGGGCGGTGCCGAGACCGGTGGCCCCGCCGCCGATCACAATGATATCCCATGGAGTTTCACCCCGCTCCCGCAACGCCTTCAGCATTCGTTCCCGTTTCATGAACCTCTCCTCTTATCAGATAAACCAGCATGGCTGGACCAGATAAGCGCAGGCTTCGGCTTTTCCGTCCCAAGCAACAACGAACCATGGAAATAGCCTGAAACGACACAGCTCCGTGGGCTATTTTCAGATGAACCAGCAGCCCGGCGGGCGCAACAGATAGCGTAGACTTTAAACGATAAAAATGTTCTATTTCAGGCACATTCGTTTACCCGCAGAGCGGGCAGGCAACATTATTTTGAAACCAAAGGGTAAAGCGCTTGCCGGCAACGGCATGTTTTCCCGGACAGGATCAATAGCGGCTCAAGGTCCTGCGGACCGCATCCTGCCACCCTTTGTATTTTCTTTCACGTTCCTCCTCGGCCAGCCGGGGACAAAAACGGGTCTCCAGTTGCCAGGAGCCTGAAAATTCCCGGGGGCCGGGATAAAAGTCCACCTGCAATCCGGCTAGATACGCCGCCCCGAGGGCCGTTGTTTCAAGGATTCGGGGACGGTCCACCGGTGCATCAATGATATCAGCCAGAAACTGCATGGTCCAGTTGGAGGCAACCATTCCGCCGTCCACCCGAAGGACCGTCTCCATGTCCGGAACCATTTCCCAGTCCCCCCGCATGGCCTCCAGCAGATCACGGGTCTGATAACAGACGGCCTCAAGAGCTGCCCGGGCAAATTCTGCCGGCCCGGTGCTGCGCGTCAAGCCGAACATGGCCCCACGACTTTCCGGGTCCCAGTATGGTGCCCCCAGCCCGGTAAAAGCCGGCACCAGATAGACATCCTGTTTGTCATCGGCTGTCCCGGCCAGCTCACCGGTTTCCGAGGCCGTGGTGACTAAGCCAAGACTGTCACGCAGCCACTGGACGGCGGCCCCGGCAATGAAAATCGACCCTTCAAGGCCATAGGTGACCTGCCCGTTCAACTGATAACCGATCGTGGTCAAAAGACGATTTTTTGAAGTCACGGCCTGATCACCGGTATTGAGAAGAGCAAAACAACCGGTGCCATAAGTGGACTTCATCATTCCGGGTTGAAAACAGGCCTGACCGATAAGAGCGGCCTGCTGGTCTCCGGCAATACCGGTTATCGGTACCGAGGTTCCGAAAAATTCGGGAACCGTTTCCCCGAAGTCGGCGGCACAGTCCCGGACCTCGGGCAGCATGTTTTCCGGAATCCGGAACAGATCAAGCAGGTCCCGGTCCCAGCAACCGGTATGGATATTAAACAGCATTGTGCAGGAGGCGTTGGTGGCATCGGTGGCGTGGACTCTGCCACCGGTGAGCCGCCAGAGTAAAAAGCAGTCTACGGTACCAAAGGCCAGCCGACCGGCCCGAGCCATTTCCCGGCCGCCATCCACGTTATCCAGAATCCAGGCGATCTTGGTTGCGGAAAAATAGGGATCAAGCAGCAGACCTGTTTTGGCGGTAACCTTTTCCTCGTGCCCCCGTTCCTTCAGCTCGGCACAATGTTCCCCGGTCCGCCGATCCTGCCAGACAATGGCCCGATGGAACGGTTTCCCGGTCTGCCGGTCCCAGATGATGGTTGTCTCACGCTGGTTGGTGATGCCGATACCGGCGATACGCGACCCGTTCATCCCT
Source organism: Desulfobulbus sp. (assembly GCA_011051825.1). GTDB lineage: Bacteria > Desulfobacterota > Desulfobulbia > Desulfobulbales > Desulfobulbaceae > DRLX01. The sequence continues at coordinate 1,736 of DRKH01000002.1, read as the reverse complement.
CCCCAGCTCAGGACTTCACGGCAGGTCGCCAGAGTCGTGTCCCAGATTTCCTCCGGATCGTGTTCCACCCAGCCGGAGCGGGGAAAAAACTGCTCAAATTCCCGCTGGACAACAGCGACAGCATTATACTTTTCGTCAAAGAGTATTGCCCGGCATGATGTGGTGCCCTGATCAATGGCAAGGATGAAAGATTGCATCTGTTTTCCCTCCTGTTTTAGGATAACAGTTCTACAACATACTTAAATAAAAAGTGACCGTTCACCGGGATATCTGTAACCGTTCACCAAGAGGAACAGGTTCACGAATCCTGAGGTGGTAGGCGGTAACAGTGCCCGAGAATTGCCTTCAATGGATACCTGTCGTCGAGTGCATCAGTTATGACGAAATGAAAACGTTTATGACGAAATCAGCTCATGAACATTACATGCCTTGAAACGCTGCTTTCTGCTTATCCAGAAAGGCCCGGGTACCGGTTCTGAAATCCTCTGAGGAGGCGATTAGACCGAAGTAATCAGCGCCCAGTTTAGTCGACTCATCTATTGACAGATCCAATCCCCTGTGCAGGGCATCCCAGGTCATATTGACGGCAAGAGGGCCATTTTGAAAAATACTCCGCAGCAATGTTTCTCCTGCATGGAGTAATTTTTCAGGTTCCACCACGCGGTTAATCAGGCCGAACTGAAGGGCTTCCTGTGCATCAATCATCTTGCCGGTCAGCAGCATCTCCGCGGCCCGGCCTTTGCCGATCAGCCGGGGCAGTCGCGTGGTTCCGCCCCAGCCGGCAACCGCGCCCAACAGGACTTCCGGATGGCCGAACCGTGCTGAATCGACGGCGATTCGGCACATACAGGCTTCCGCCAGCTCGAGCCCTCCCCCGAGGGCAAAGCCATTGATAAGGGCGATTGAGACCGTGTTCAAATTCTCGATAAGTTGCGTAACGGCGACCGCTAATCGAGCCAGCTCCCTGACCTCAAGCGGTGTGGCCTGGTGCAGATATTCTATATCCGCTCCGGCGGAAAAGGCCTTGTCCCCGCTACCGGTGAAGACCACGGCACGAATATCCCGATCTTCCCGTATTCGCTCCAACTCTTTTTTAATTTCAAGGAGTAATGGTTCATTCAAGGCATTGAGAACCTCCGGACGATTCAAGGTGAGGTACACAACACGGTTTTTCTGTTCCGACAAAAGAAGGGCTTGTTCTGACATTTTGGGTTCACTCGTGGTTGCTGGTTTATCCATAACAGAGGAGAGAAGGCGGAAGACAGCGATCAGAAAGTTACCACCGGGAGTCTCGCAGATAAGCGTAGACTTCGGGCTCGCTGCCTGCGGCGGTTAAAACTGAACTGCGGGCCGTTCGCCCCTGTTCTGTATTCATTCTGTAACTATTCAGGTAGGGGCAGAGAACTAGCCCAACCACCACCTGTAACTGTTTAGGAGCGCTCCATATCTGTGCAGTCAGGCCTGTGAACTATAGTGATTCCTATGTGAATCAGGCCTGACCGTGCAGAGATGGGGTGCTCCTGAACAGTTACTTCATTCTTTGCCCTGATTTCGTACAAAGCTCAGCTTTTCACAAATCAGGGATAACATCGCTTGTTCATCCGGATTGCAGAACCCGGTAAATTCATCACAAATTCGCCGGGTTCGTAATAAGGGACTGTGTACAATTAACTGTAACATCTTGCTTGCCTTTTCGCCCATTTTCTGCGTTGCGAAAAAAGTTACATAGCACTGCT
>DRKH01000001.1 GCA_011051825.1 Desulfobulbus sp. | reverse complement strand
GTTGTCCGGCGGTGCGATAGATAAGTTCCCAACGCAGAATTCTGTCCATGAAAACCGCATCTTTATGCTGGGTATAGTTGCCGAGGATCAAGGTTCCTCCTGGTTTAAGATGCTGATAACAGCGGGTTATCATTGCCTTGAACAATCGATCGTCAAGATAATCACACAGGCCGACGGAATAGATGATGTTTTGTGGACCTATCTGATGCTTCACCCGCCCCAGCGACCACTTGATCACATTTTCGTTCATCAGACGGATACTTGCCAGATGGGAGAACGTGTTTACATGTCTGTTGGTGTACTGGAGAGCTTCCGAATCAATATCCACGCACAACGCCTCAATCAAGTCACTGTACGGGCACTCTTTGAGAAAATCAAAGAGCTCTCTGTTGGGCCCACAGGCCAGGTTCATAATCGCAATTCGTTCCCCTTTTTCCGCAAACGGTGCCGTAAGAGCGGCCAGTTGCTCGGCCATCAGGCGGCGACGTCCACGGATCGCCTTTGAGGCCGGCCGTTGCAGACAAAAGGCATCGACCAGTTCGCCGAGCCGACCGTCACCCTTGGGAATGTTTTTATACACATGCTCTATCATAAGGAAATCACCGGCATAGCCTTTGGGCTTGTGATATGAGCGTTCAGCATAATAGCTGCGCATAAAATATGGATAAATCTCTTTAAAAATATAGCCCCAGAGAATATCTTCATAGCCACTGCCGGCGATTTTTTCTTCAAACAACGGCATTGCGTCAACCAGGCCGGTCAGAACCGAAAAACAGTGCTGTTCCTGTTGCGGATCCTTTTTACCGCCGGCTGATTCTTCCTGGAGGGCCAGGGAGAGGTCAAACAGCTCCATGGAGGCCTTTTCCACCTGTTCATGGATAAAATGCCAGAGCTCGGAACGAACCAGATTCGGCGGTATCGGCTTGGCCCCGGTATATTTACAGGAACGACGACTGGAAAGAGAATCGGCATAGGCGGCAACGGGTGCACTCTCACCGGCAATACGACGAAACTTCTTACATATCCTCCTGGTCAGATACAAAAGAAAATCAGTAAACAGTTCGAGTTGCTGCACCCTCATGTTATCCATAACTTCCTGATCAAAAATTGCAATCTCGACATCCTCGGCCGCAACAATGGTCCGCACCCTGGAACCCCTGTCAAAAAAACCGATTTCACCGAAGAACTCACCGGTTCCGATCAGGGCGACGGTAATCTTCGTCTGTCTGGCACCGGTATAACTGACCTCGACTGTCCCTTTGTCGATAAAATAAAAAACTTCCCTTTCCGTTTCCGGAGAGAGAACCACATCGCCGGAAGCAAATTCGGCTTTTTTTGCATAGGTAAGAACCTGGGAGATAAGTTTCTGATGACCGGACCAGGAGTTATTGGCAGGCGCTGTACACATAATGAGAGTATCCTCCGAAACGAAATATGGGTTGATTGTTCTTGTTTATATTATGCGGCACAGCGTTCAACAATTCAAGAAATTTTATGAAAATTAAGCAGATAGCGAAAAAAACCAGACCAGATCATGGCCCTCTTTTTCCATCCACATTCTGCCTGAAAATCAAAAACCCGGAAAAGAGTTGCAGGAGAAGGAAAGCCACGCACACGGCAATGACAATTCGTATACCGGCAAGGAGCTGGAGGTTGAGTCCGCAACAGAATAAAAAGCAGCGCATCCTTGACAAGCGGATGATGGATCAGGAGAAAGGCGGCAACAAAAAAAAATCCGCCGTGCCGAATCGATATTGTCTGGCTGGGGAATTCGAAATTGATGGCTGTGATTTGACAAACAACAGAGGTTATGGTAGGTAGGAACGTTTATTCCTCAATTGAGGAATCGCTCAATAGACATTCCATTTCAAGTCATTCAAGATAGACCATTATTCCTCTGGAACATAATATCATGACCAAGAAGAAAAAAAATCCGGTCTGGGCGTTTTTCGCCTCTGTAAAACTGGCCTTGTTTCTCCTGTTTGTCCTTGCCGTCACTTCTATATTCGGCACCATTGTCCAACAGAATCTCTCGACGGAACAGTATGTTCAGATTTATGGCCCGAACCTGGCCAGGCTCCTGCATATTCTGAACATCACCGACATGTACAACTCCTGGTGGTTCCTCAGCCTGCTCTGCATCTTCAGCGTCAATCTGATTGTCTGCAGCCTGGAACGAATCCCGCGCGTCATTCAAATAGTCAAAAAAGATAACCTGACCACCGCCAGTGATCGACTGCGTAAGATGCCGATCAGGAAGACCCTTGTTCTGGGTCAGCCTCTGGACCAGGGGGTGCGGAAGGTTGCCGAATTCCTGGCTGGAAAAGGCTGGAAAACCAAACAACGGCAAAAGGATGACGGGGTGCTGCTCTTTGCGCAGAAAGGCGGCTGGACCCGGTTTGGAGTGTATATTGTCCACTCGTCAATTCTCATCATCCTGCTTGGAGCAATCATCGGTTCGTCAACCTTTGCGCAAAAGATACTCCATAAGCCCGATTTTGCCTTCAAGGGGAGTATTATGATCCCCGAAACCCAGCAGACCAGTTATATATGGGCCTTTCAAACCGGCAAAAAAATCGATCTCGGGTTCACGCTCAGGTGCGATTTTTTCACCATTGAATACTACTCGAACGGGATGCCGAAAACCTATCTCTCCAAGGTTACGGTACTGGAGGACGGCAAACCCGTTCCTCTCAAAGACGGCAAGACTACCCATTTCCTTAAAGTGAACAAACCCTTGACATACAGGGGAATCACCTTTTATCAATCCTCCTACCAGCCCTATCCCGATTTTATTGTTACCGTTACTAATACCGCAACCGGGGTCAGCAAGACCCAGATTATTCCTGCCGCCAAGCAGATCAACTGGCAGGAGGGGGGAGCCGAGTTCGGTATCCTCAATAAGGAATCCTTTGGTGAATCGGTCCAAAGAATCAAGATCTGGTTTACCGACCGCCAGGGCGCCCCTTCAACCTTCTGGCTCAACAATGCCCAGGAAGCCATAATCAAACGGCCGTCGGCCGAATACCGGATGACCGTCAAGCAGTTATATGCCACCGGGCTTCAGGTAACAAAAGACCCGGGGGTATTATTCGTGTATACCGGTTGCGGCATGATGCTCCTGGGCCTGTTTGTAGCTTTTTTCATGTCGCATCGTAAGATCTATGCTTTTATCCATGAAGAGGATGGGCAGACCAAAGTCCTTTTCGCTGGCAGTGCCCATAAGAATAAAGTAGGTTTTGAAAAAACATTTACCGGACTTGTTGATGGTTTCAGAGAGAAAATCGGCTGAACAATGTCCTCACATATATAGACATTACCCGCAGACAAACCGAACCAGATGGAATAACGCATGAACAGTTCACAACTTTTTGGCATCACAACGCTCAGTTATCTTCTTTCCAGTGCCTTCTACATCGGGCTGCTGGTTTTTAAGAATAAAAAAGTCGGAACCATCGGCCTTATCCTGGCTATTTTCGGTGTGGTGGTGCAGACCGCTGCCCTTGGCATGCGCTGGCAGGAATCATATACCCTGGGCATTGGCCATGCGCCATTGACCAACATGTATGAATCCCTGGTCTTTTTTTCCTGGTGCACCACCCTGTTTTATATTTTTCTGGAATTTAAATACAAGGCCAGGGTTGTCGGCGCCTTTGTCATGCCTTTTGCCGTGGCCGCCATGGCCTATGCGTCCTTTGCCAAGAGTATCAGCCAGCAGATATCTCCTTTGATTCCCGCCCTGCAGTCCAACTGGCTCATAGCCCATGTTATCACCTGCTTTATCGGCTATGGCGCCTTTGCCGTGGCCGGTGGTCTTGGTATGATGTACCTGATCAAGAAATCAGCCGTTACCAAGGGCAAGCAACAGGACTCGCTGGCAGCCTCCCTGCCCGAACTCAAAATCATTGACGACCTGATCCACAAGACCATTGTTTTCGGATTCATGTGGCTGTCGGCCGGAATTATTACCGGGGCGGTCTGGGCAAATGAAGCCTGGGGAACCTACTGGAGCTGGGATCCCAAGGAAACCTGGTCCATAATTACCTGGTTTGTATATGCTTCAACCCTGCATGCCCGTTTTACCAGGGGCTGGAGCGGGAGCCGTATAGCCTGGCTGGCGATCATCGGGTTCATCTCCGTCTTTTTTACTTACTTCGGGGTCAATTTTCTACTGTCCGGTCTGCACAGTTATGGATCCGGTTGAAAAACCGACTGCCCTGCTGCTCAAAAGCCGTAACTGATCACAGGGAGTCAAACTGGTGTCATATCAAGGAAGAAATATAAGAGGTCAGAGGGTGCGTCTGATGTGGACGATCGGCAAGCCGCCGTGTACTAGTGCTACATAAGACGTAACTATTCAGGTAGGGGCAGAGAACTAGCCCTACCACCACCTGTAACTGTTCAGAAAAGCCTGTTGGAATCATTTTCCAACAGGCTTTTTTTTATACATTTTTTTTATTTTTTTTGTCTCCTTCCCCAGCCTGTCATATTGACAAGGCAAAAGGAACGCTGTATATATTGGCAGGTTGAATCGTCATTCATAATATATT